>NZ_JDWE01000007.1:0-158085 GCF_000685765.2 Frankia sp. BMG5.23 | reverse complement strand
AGCCCTAACCCCACCCACAAGCCGAAAACCACCCGACCGGCAACACCGGCCGGGCCTTCGGCCCGCCCACCCACGCCATCACCGAACTCTTACGACACCCTCGACCGCGTCCGAACCGGAGTCTTCGAATACATCGAGATCTACTACAACCGGCAGCGGATACACTCCGCGATCGGCTACCTCACCCCCGTCGAATACGAGGAGAAATTTGACAGACAAGTCCTTCGTGTAGCATAGTCAGTACTGTCCACAAAATCGGGAACGCTCCACCGTGCGAGCTGGCGGAAGCGGTCGACGGAACGCACCCTGTTGGCGGTAGAGGATAGTCCGGTTAGCTTTTATTTGCCGCATTTCCGCCGCCGGTTCTGTGAGGTGCCGTGGTCGATCCGTCCGTCCGCCCGTCCCGCGTCCGCCATCCTGCACCCGCCGATTCGTACGACGATCGACCGCAAACAGGGGACGGGCCACCGCAGGCCGGCACGGAGGACACGGGCGGAAACGGCGCCACAGTGGTGCCGGACGCCGACGGACCGAAGGCCCGCCCGGCCGGGGTGCAGAACGCCCACAATGCCGAATCGGACGCCGATGCGGTGGCGCGCTGGCTGGCCGAGACGCTTGCCGAGGCCCCGCCCGTCCCGCCAGCGGTCGCCGCCCTCATCGCGGGCGTGCTCGTCCGGCGTCCGCCCGCCGCCTAACCTCCCGAGCAGGGGACCACCGTCGCCTACGCGCCCAGAACACCGCCATGCGCGCCCATCGGCGCTCACGGCCGACATGCGAGTACGACTTGCCATGTGTAACCAAGGGGTGGTACCCATCGTCCTGTCGCATGCACGCGCGCTGCTGACCGGCACCTCGGCGGGGCGCACCGCCTACCTTGACGCCGACCTGCGCGACGTCGACACGATCCTCGGCTCGGCCGAGCTTCGCGACACCCTCGACCTGTCCCAGCCGGTCGCCCTGTCCCTCATCGCGATCCTGCACTTCGTCCCGGACACCGATGATCCGTACCGTCTCGTCCGCAGGCTCGTCGACGCGCTGCCCGCCGGCAGTTTCCTGGCGCTCAGCCACGGCACCGCCGACTTCAACGCCGATGCCACCCAGCAGGCGAGCCGCGCCTACCAGTCCCAGGGCATCGCCGGGCAGCTACGCACTCGCGAGGAGATCGCCCGCTTCTTCGACGGTCTCGACCTGATCGACCCCGGCATCCAGGCGCTGCACCGCTGGCGACCCGACGACACCAGCGGCGACATCACCGACGGACAGGTCAGCAGCTACGCCGCCATCGGCCGAGTGAGGTAAACAGACCTCGCCAAGCAGCACGCTGGACATCCGTCGCGACAGCCTCACCCGTCCCACCCGTCTGACAATCACCTGACAGTCGTTCCGGCGGGCTGACACTCACCGCTGTCAGCCCGCCGCAACCACCGGCGCCGCCTGACAGGTCACCCAGTCAGGGTCGAGCCACCCAACAGCCCCATGCGCCGTCCGACGTGTGCACAACCTGACTTGCAACGGTCCGCGTACACGACCCCGGCTCTGCGGAGCGACGGTCCATCGAGTCCCGTGCCCGCCGGACCTGCGGAGACGCATTCCGATCGCGAGATCAGGAAGAGGAATCAGGTGCTTCGGTTGCGGGCTTGCCGGCTCCGTTGGGCCCCAGCACACCGTGCACGGTGCCGGCGTCGACCCGCAGGTCCAGGCCCACCAGCGCTCGTTTGCCGCCGTAGCTCTTCTGCAGGCCCTCGGTGAGGACCGTCGGGTTGTCTGTCACGAGGCGGACCGTACGACGAACCACCGACAGTTCGGAACCGAATAAGGGCGGGGGGCTAGGCCGAGCTCCGCCGGGTCCGACGACTGGCCAGCTCGTCGCCGGGATGGGTCGCCGGCGGATGACCAGGCCGCTCGCAGGGCAGTTCGGCCAGCTGGCCACGCATGTCGCGCAGGGCTCGGCCGACGGCGATGGCGAACACGCCCTGTCCACCCCGGACAAGATCGATCACCTGATCGTCCGAGGTGCACTCGTACACGGTGGAGCCGTCGCTGATCAGGGTGAGCTGCGCCAGGTCGTCCACGCCGCGGGTACGCAGATGTTCCACCGCCACCCGGATGTTCTGCAGCGACACACCGGCCTCAAGCAGCTTGCGGACCACGCGCAGCACCAGGACGTCACGAAAGGAGTACAGCCGTTGGCTGCCGGAACCGGACGCGTCGCGGACGCTGGGGACGACCAGAGCGGTCCGAGCCCAGTAGTCGAGCTGGCGGTAGGTGATGCCCGCCGCGGCGCAGGCCGTCGGCCCCCGGTACCCGACGTCGTCCCCCGGCGGTTCGGGAATCTCATCCGGAAAGAGCTGGCCCTGTTCGATCATCGCTGTACGCACTTCGCCGCCATGCCAGCCCCATCCTCTGGACCGTTCCGGATCCGTCCCGACCGCCGACGTCACCCGACGCCGCCATCCCGGACACCCGGCCCGATCGAACCGTTTCCACTGTCGTGCGGCCTGCCACGATCACCTCGACCGCACGACTCCCCGACCACCGACGGCCGGCGAGGCCGCGGCGTGGCACCCCTGTGCCCGTAATCCGGGACCGCCCGTCCACCCGTCGGCACGGAACCGGGCAGAGCACATCACGCCGTTGCCACGGCCCGGCAAGGTCAGAGCCGGAGAGAGCCCGTTCCGCCACGTCTACCGCGGGCAGGGGCACGAACTCTACGGTCGGGCTCTCCCGACCGTAGGAGCGACGCGCGGTTCCTTCAATGATCTAAGCCGGCGTGTCTGGAGTCCAGCGGACGTCATTCAACAGATCGGTCAAATCGGAAGCTCGCCCCGATACTGCCCGCACTGTGGATCACAGTGGATCACAGCCGACCTCGGCCACGGCTCGCTGACAGTCTCAGCGGCCGACCTGCTCCCAGGCGGGCACGCCAAGGGCTGGGAAGCCTCGGGAGCCGGGAACCCTCAGGAGCCGGGGGTGTTGAAATCCTCCGGGGAGATCGTGTCAAGGAACTCCCGGAACTTCTCCAGCTCGCTCTCCTGTTCTTGTTCCTGTTCCTCGGGAACGGTGATCCCGGCCTCGGCCAGGACCGCCTCGACCCCGTAGACCGGCGCTCCCATCCGCATCGCCAACGCGATCGCGTCGGACGGCCGGGCGGAGACCTCCACCCCGTTGCCGAACACGAGCGTGGCGAAGAAGACGCCGTCCTGGAGGTCGGTGATGGTCACCCGGGTCAGGTCCGTCTGCAGCGCACGCAACACGTCCCGCATCAGGTCATGGGTCATAGGTCGAGCCGTCGTGATGCCCTCCTGGGCGAAGGCAATCGCCGTCGCCTCGACAGCACCGATCCAGATAGGCAGATACCGCTCACCGCCCACCTCCTTGAGCAGGACGATCGGCTGCTTCGACGGAAGCTCGACTCGCACGCCGACGATGTCCAGCCGATGCACCGATCTACCTCCTCGCAGGTGGGGCGGGGCGGGATGTTGTGACCGGAGCCAGAAAACCCCACAGGGGAGACAGTATCCCCGCTTCCGTCCGGCGTCAGCGCGCCCACCGGTTCGGCTGTCCGGCAAGGCACTCCGAGCGCAGCCCCGACAGCCTCCTCACCTTGGTCTCAACTCGATCGTCCCGCCGCCAGCCGGGAGCGCAACAGGGCCGCGTGCAAGCGGACCAGCAACGCCGCCAGCTCATCGGCGGTCTCGGCGTGCCGTCCCGAGCCCTCACCACCGCGCTGGCCCCGCAACGGGGCGACGGCGGCCTCGATGAGACCAGCCTCACGGTCGGCCACCGTACGGGCGGCCCGCAGATGCCGGGGCTGCACGCCGTGGCCGGCCAGCAGCGCCACGGTCCGCGCGACGAGCAGGGCGTCGGAATCGTAGTACCCGCCGCCGGCGATCGGACCCACCAGGCCGTGCTGTTCCAGCTCGGTCAGGGCCTCGTCGCCGAGCCCCGCGGCGGCGAGAAGCTCCCGGCGCGACATTCTGACCCTTTCCGCCCCGAGGAACGCGTCCAGGCCGGTAGGGGCCGGATGCGGGGGCAGCGCGCGGGGTCCAGGCCGATGCACCGGGGTCTCACCGCGGTCGAGCGACGCCAGCTCCTCCTTGATCACGCGCAGCGGAAGAAAGCGCTCCCGCTGCGCGTGCAGGACGTAACGGAGCCGGGCGACGTCGTCGACCGAGTACTTGCGGTAGTTCGCGCTGGTACGGGCGGGTTCGACGAGTCCCTCCGCCTCGAGATAGCGGATCTTCGACAGGGTGATGTCGGCGAAGTCCGCCCGCAGACGGTCGAGAACCTGGCCGATGTTGAGCACCTTCGCGTTCTGTCCGGCCTGGTCCGAGCGCGTTGCGCCCGAACGCGGGGCCGACGATGCCGCGGCGAGGCCGCCGCTCACCGTGGGTCCTTCCTCGTCACCGTGCCGCTGACCCCCCGTAGCTCGCGCCAGTCAGGAACACCAGTCGGAACTTGCCGATCTGTACCTCGTCGCCGCTGGTGAGCTCAGCCGAGTCGATCCGCTCGCGGTTGAGGTAGGTACCGTTCAGGCTCCCGACGTCGCGAACCGAGAAGCCCTTGGTGTACGGCGAGCGATGGAACTCCGCATGCCGACGGGAGACGGTCACATCGTCGAGGAAGATATCGCTCTCGGGATGGCGGCCGACGGTGGTCATGTCGGCGTCCAGCAGAAAACGACTCCCCGCATTCGGCCCCCTCTTGACGACGAGCAACGCCGAGCCGGGAGGTAGCGCGTCAACGGCGGCCACGGCGTCCCGCTCGGTCGACTCGTCGACGTGGTCACCCTCGATGCCGGACAGCGCGGCCGCCAGGTTCAGCGTCGACGTCTGCTCCGCGGGTCTCTCCGGCGCCACGGGCTCACCCGGACGTACCAGAGGAGACCCGCACCGCGCGCAATACAGCGCGTCGGACGGGTTCTGCTGTCCGCACCTCGTGCAGAACACAGTCGCGTCCGCTTCCTGCCGGGATCCCGCACGGGCGGGGTACCCCAGCCGCTTCGGCCGCCACCGGACGGGCGGCGGGAACGTCTCTGCCAACACTGCGATGGTGGTAGCCAGACGTCCGCAGCCCACCCCCATCACCAGGATGATCACATGGCGACGGTCGGGCCGTCCACGATCGTGCCCCGGTGCACTCCGAGGCTAGTGCATCGCGGGCACGGTCGTGAAAAGAGTGCGACCCGTGTTGTTCGGCGTGGCGTGGCCCACCACCCACCAGAAGCACCAACCAGATACTCTCAGTTTTCCTTCACGTGCTCCGCGTACTCTTCGGCGGTCAGTAGGCCGGTGACGTCGGCGACATCCGCGACCGTGAGCTCGACGAGCCAGCCTTCCCCATAGGGATCAGAGTTGATCAGTTCCGGCGCACCGGCAAGTGCCTCGTTGCGCGCCGTCACCTCTCCGGCGATCGGCGCGTAGATCTCGGACACGCTCTTGGTCGACTCGACCTCTCCGAAGGACTCACCGGCCTGGACCGCGGAGCCGAGGTCGGGCAGAGAGACAAAGACGATGTCGCCCAGCGCCTCCTGCGCGTAGGACGTGATGCCGACCCGTGCCGTGCTCCCGTCGAGCCGGATCCATTCGTGCTCACGGGTGTACTTCAGGTCGTCCGGGTACACCGGAGATCGCCTCCCCTTGCTCTGACCACTGCGCGGACCGCTCTGCGCCGCCCGGCCCGACGCCATACCGTGCCGCGCCGCGCCGTGAACTCCACCAGGAACCACGTTCCTCGGCTGGCCCGGGGACAGGGGGTCTCCTATCCGGCCGGACGGGCGTAGCGAGGACTCGGAGCGGGTCGCAGCGCACGGATCTCGATGTGCTCGGAGGTCCGAACGGTCGCCTGCGCCCCGTCCCGTGCCGCTACCGTATCGAGCACCCCGCCGGGGATCCGCATCGCCTGGTCCAGCGTGTGGGCGTCGCCCACCACCCGCAGCACGTACGGCGGCGCGATCGACGTGCCGTCGACCACCAACCCCCGCCCGGGCTCGTCGGCCACGTAGGTCGAGACGACCGCTCGGACCCCGGCGATCTCGATCGCCTCGGCGCCCGCGTCCCGTAGCTCCTGCAGGGCGTCGACGAGGATCGAGGCGTCGACCGCGCGGTGAGGGTCCTGGATCGTCAGCTCGAGCCCCGATCCGGTGACCGGCACCATGCCGGTGAGGATCGCCAGCCGGTCGGCCTCGCGACGCACCTCGTCCGGCCCGGCCGCCGGGGCCGGCACCGACGTCGGCACGGGCGGCATCATCGGTTCCGCCTCCCGGCGGAGCTGCTGCTCCCGGGCTGCCAGGGACCGGTCGACGGCGCCGATCGCACCGAGGGTCGCGGCGAGCTCGTCCGGCCGCGCGGTGGCGAGTCCGAAGGACGGCTGCGCGGACCGGGTCGCGGCGACCGCGGCGAAACCGAGACCGGCGAGCAGGACCAGACTCAGGGCACGCCGCGTCCGGGCACGACCCGGCCGGACGTGCCCCGGAACCGGGCTCGGTGTCGGCTCCGACGCGACAGGGACCACGACGGGCGACGTGGGCGGGTCCGACGGCGCATCGGAGACCGGCGCATCGGAGACCGGCGCATCGGAGACCGGCACCGGATCGGGCTTCGGATCGGATGCGGACTTCCGTCCGGGCCCGGATTCCGAAGGGTCGCCTGTCGAGGTCACCGCCATCGTCAGACCTTGATCAGATGTTGGCGCAACGCGGTCGCGGTGGTGAAGATGCGGATGCCCAGCACCACGACCACCGCGGTGGACAACGCGCCGCCGAACCCGATCAGGTCGCCGAGCAGCACCATCAGGACGGCGATCGCGACGTCGAAGACGAACGAGACGATGAACACCCGGTCGTCGAACACCCTCTCCGCGACGGCCCGCGCGCCGCCGAGAGCAGCGTCCACCGCGGCCACCACGGCGACTGGGAGGTAGGGATCCATCCAGTCGGGGACGGTCGGGCCCAGCACCAGGCCGGCCGTCACGCCCAGGGCAAGGGCTACCACGGCGATCATGATTCGCTCCGTCGAGCATGCCGCAGCACCTGGGGATCGGCCGCGGGCAGGGTCAGGTTTCTGACGGTGACGACCGACAGGGAGGTCACCGGTGAGTCGGGACGATGCCGCAGCCGGTCGATCACGGCGGACTCCTCGAGACGCCGCACGAGATCGTCCGGATCACCCACCGCTTCGACGGTGTACGGCGCGATCATCGGTACGAATCCGACGAGAATGAGATCACCGGCCGCCCGGATAGCGCTGAGAGCCGTCAGGCGGACGCCGTTGACCGCGACAGCCTCGGCACCCGAGATCCACAGCACGTTGACGAGATCGGCAAGATCTCGATCTTGAATCCGGGTCCAGTCGGACGCCGGTGCGGGGTGGGGACCGGCGAGCCCGGTCAACGGGCGCAGCGGGGTGGGTGCCGTTGACGCACGAGGTGCCGACGGTGCCGACGGTGCCGACGGCCCGGGGGCGGTCCGGTCCGCGAGCTCGATCCGGGCACCCGGTCCACGCACGGGGGACCAGCCTGCCGCCGGCCCGAGATCCGACAGCGCCGCCGTGGCCCAGGCCAGCTCACGCTCGGCCCGGGCGCGCTGTTCCCGCGCCGTCTTCACCCGCAGGCGCAGCTCGCCGACCCGGGTCGCGGCCGCAGTGGTCACGGCGGATCGCTCATGTATCTTCGCGCGCAGGGCCGCGACGAGCTCCGCACGTTCCCCGGCCGTCGTCGCGGCACGCCGGGCCCCGGTCGCGATCACCAGGCCGAGCAGGCCGAGGACGAGGGCCAAGGCGAGGGGACGCTGCCAGGGGCGACGGGGCCGCCCGGAGACTCCGCAGGGATCCGAAGGGCCGGCGGCCCCGGGGCATACCGGCCCTCGGCGTGGCCATCCGGTCCGTTCTCGCACATTCGGCATTCTGACCGACCGGACACCGAGCGCCGCCGACCAAGGCCTCGCCGCGCGTGCCGCGGCTACCGCGCCTCGACCACCTCGACCCAGCGCCGCAGCAGCACGTGGGCCTCCTCGATGTCGGCGCCCTCCGACCACAGGTGGGTGACCGCCTCGCTCGGGTCAGGCAACACCAGGATCCAGGAGCCGTCCGGACCGACGATCCGAACCCCGTCCGTGGTGTCGATGACATACCCCGTATCCGGGTCGACCGACTCCACCACGCGACGCATGACGGTGCCCTTGACCGCCCACGGGGTGGGCACTGAACGGCGCAGGATCGCCACCGAAGGTATCCGGGCGTCGATGGTGCTGAGTGTCAGCCGGGTCCGTGCCACCAGGGCCAGCAGTTTCACGAACGCCGCGATCCCGTCGATCGCGGGGGCGAACTCGGGGACGATGAAGCCGCCCCGCCCGTCGGCGGCGAAGACGATGCCGTCGTCACGGGCGACCCCGGTCAGCGCCGCCGCCGACAGGGAGGTCCGGCGTACCGTCAGCCCGTGGAAGCAGGTGACCTGGTCGGCTACCCGGGTGATGGTCACCGGGAGGGCTACCTCCGCGCCGGGATTCTCCGCCGCGACGAGGTCGAGGAACACCAGCAGGGCCCGGTCATCGTCGATGAGGTCCCCCCGCTCGTCGACGATCGTGACGCGCTCGCCGACATGATCGAACCGCACGCCGAAGGCCGCCCCGGAGCTGGCGACGAGGGCGCCCAGGCGGTCGGTGGCCCGCAGATCCTCCAGGGCGCTGCGGGGCGGGATGGTCTCGTCAACGCGTCCGTTGACGGTGAGCACGTCAACGCCGAGCCGGCCGAGCAGTGTCGGCAGCACCAGGGACGCCGAGCCACCCGAGGGATCAACGACGATCTTGAGATCCGCCTCGGCGACGCCGGCGGTATCGACCCGGTCGAGCAGATCCTGGATGTAGAGATCCATGGTACGGGCCGGGAAACGCAGGTCACCGATCTCACCGGGAAAGGCCCGGCGGAACTCCTGGCGGGAGAAGACCCGGTCTAGCTTGCGCTGTGCCACCGGGGAGAGGTCGTCGCCGTCGGCATCCAGGAAGATGATGTCGATGCGTTCCGGGTCTCCGGGGGTGGTGCGCAGCATGATCCCCCCGGCGGCGTTGGACGAGCGGACGTCGAAGCGGGTGACCGGCATCGGTGCCACCTCGAGATCACGGACGTTGATGGCGCCGGCGGTCAACGCGCTGATGACGGCCCGCTTGAGGGCCCGGGCGGCGCGGGAACCGTCCCGCGCGGTGGTGACGGTGGCCCCCTTCTTCAGGGTCGTGGCGTAGGCGCCGGCGAGGCGCACCACCAGCTCCGGGGTGATCTCCGCGTTCACCAGGCCGGACACCCCGCGCGGCCCGAACAGGGTCCGCTGGCCGCGGGACTCCCAGATGACGGAGGTGTTGACGACCGCGCCGGCCTCGATCGTCTTGAACGGATACACCTTCACGTCATGGGAGACGAACGCCTCCTCGCGGACGACGCACTCGTCTCCGACGACGGCGCCCTCCTCGATCCTGGCCGCCCGCAGCACGTCGGTGCTCTTGCCGATGACGCAGCCGCGCAGGTTCGTCTGCGGGCCGATGAGCGCGTTGTCCTGGACGATCGCCCGGTGCAGGAACGCGCCGCTCTTCACCAGCACGTTGCTGCCCAGCACGGAAAACTCCCGCAGCTCGGCGCCGGCCTCCACCTTGCTGTAGTCACCGACCACGAGCGGCCCCTTGAGGATCGCCTCCGGATGGACCTCGGCGTCCTCACCGATCCACACCCCGGGGGACACCTCGAAACCGCCGATCTCCACGTCGACCTGGCGGTTGAGCACGTCGGCCTGGGCCCGTTGGAAGCTCGCGATGGTGCCGACGTCCTCCCAGTACCCGGACGCCACGTAGCCGTACACCGGGGCACCCGCCTCGACCAGCCGGGGGAAGATGTCGCCGGACCAGTCCACCGCCTCGCCGGGCGGCACCTGGGCAAGCACCTCGGGCTCCATCACGTAGATGCCGGTGTTGACGGTGTCGGAGAACACCTGCCCCCAGGTCGGCTTCTCCAGGAAGCGCTGGATCCGTCCGTCCTCGCCGGTGATGACGATGCCGAACTCGAGCGGATCGGGGACGGATTTCAGCGCGACGGTGACGAGCGCGCCCTGACGCCGGTGGAAGGCAACCAGGTCGGTGAGGTCGATGTCGGTCAGCGCGTCCCCGCTGATGACCAGGAACGCCTCGTCCCGCAGGGCGTCCTCGGCGTTCTTCACGCTGCCGGCGGTGCCCAGCGGGGTCGTCTCGGTGGCGTACGACAGGTGCATCCCGAGCTCGTCACCGGAACCGAAGTATGTCCGGATCATCGAGGCCAGAAACTGGACGGTCACCACCGTCTCGTCGAAGCCGTGCCGTTTGAGTAGGCGCAGCACATGCTCCATGATCGGCCGGTTGACGACGGGGAGCAGTGGTTTGGGCAGGTTCGCGGTCAACGGACGCAGCCGGGTGCCCTCGCCACCGGCCATGACGACGGCTCTCACCGGTCACCTCCCACTTGCGCTGGTCCGGGCGTCCGCCCGGAAGCGCCGGACGAGCTGGCCGGCCTGGACGAAGTACAGAAGACCAGACCACCAGTACAGGGCAGTACCCCAGATCGCGAACGCCCATCCGACCGGGCGTGCCGCGGTGGCCAGCCAGGAATCCCCGGCGGACAGCAGCAGGAGAGGGAAGGCGTACAACAGGTTGAACGTCGCAGCCTTGCCCAGGTAGTGCACGGGCAGCGTGACGCCGACCCCGATCCTGCGCAGCAACGGCGGCAGCGCCAGCAGCGCCACGTCGCGGGCAAGGAGCAGAACCGCGAACCAGACCGGCACGATCCCGCGGAGGGTCAGAGCGACGATGGTGGCGAGGATGTAGAACCGGTCGGCGAGGGGATCCAGCAGGACGCCGAGGCGACTCGTCTGGTTCAGCACCCGCGCGAGCTTGCCGTCCAGGTAGTCGCTGATTCCGGCGAACGCGAGAACGCCGAGCGCCGCACCGTCCGCCTTCGGACCCAGCACCAGCCAGAGGAAGACCGGCACGCCGAGCAGCCGCAGGGCGGACAGCGCGTTCGGAACCGTCCAGATCCGGTCCGAGGCGGTGGGCATGGTCATGCGGCCGTCTCTCCTCCACCGGTTGGGCGGCGCGACGCGCCGCGAAGGCGGTGAACGGCAGCCCACCGCACCCGGCGCTCCCGCAGGTCCCCACCCGACGGGTTCGGCGCCAGTGGGGACGTCCGGGCCCGGTGGGGGCCGCAACGCCCCGCCGACGGGCCGGACATCGCTGACGCTAGCGGATCGTGGGACACGGGGAGCGGAGAGGGATCCGCCGGCGGGGTACCCCGGCGTTCGGACCGGGTCGGATGGGACCGGGCTCAGAGGATGCGGCCGACCTTGTAGGTGGAGCTGTAGATGGGCCGCAGCGACACGACACCGCCGGTCTGCGGGGCAGCCCACATATACCCATTCCCGGCATAGATGCCGACATGGTAGATATTCCCAGGAGTACCGTAAAAGATCAAGTCGCCGGGCTGCTTGCCGGACTGGGGCACCTTCATCGAGACCCGGTACTGGTCCTCGGCCACGCGCGGCAGCGAGCGGCCGAGTTGTTTGAAGACGTACTGGACGAGTCCGGAGCAGTCGAACGAGTACGGACCCTCCGCGCCCCAGACATACGGCTTACCCTTGTTCAACGACGCGAGGTAGACGGCCTTCTCCCCGATCGAGCTACCCGGGATGACCTTTGGGATCGCCTGGTCGATGACGGAACCCGACCCTCCCGAACCCGACCCTCCCGAACCCGACCCTCCCGAACCCGACCGTCCCGGACCCGTCGGACTCGCGATCGTCACCGTGGCGGCACCGGCCACGGAGGGACGCAGGGCGTTCGATCCGTCGAAGACCGCGGTGATCGTCGTCGTGGAGAGCAGGCGCGCGGTGATCTGCGCGGCGCCGTTCGCGTCGGTCCGCAACCTCGTGGAGGTCTGCCACTGGGGACCGTTCACCACGACGATACGGACGTCCTGGTTCGCGAGCGGGGTGCCGCTGTCCGATTCCAACGCCCGCACCGTGAGCACCACCGGGGTGTTGGGCGCGACCGAGGTCTTGTCCGCGGCGATCGAGACGCTGGTGAAGACGGGGTCGTGGTCCGCGATGGCGGTGGCCAACGGGGCGAGCCTGCGGGCCGAGGCCGCATCGCCGCCGGTGGCGTGGTGTCCCGGGACGAGCGCGGCTTCCTGGGTGAGGGAGTTCGACTCCAGTGACGAGGTTCCGTCGGCGCCCCCGGGGACGGTGGCCGCGAAGGCGGCGGTCGAGGCCGCGATCGTCCCGGTGGTGAACGCGGCGATGGTGACCGCGCGTCGCGGAGGAGGAGTGGTACGGCGGCGAGCCGCGCCGGAGCCTGAGGAGCCGTGGGGCGCCGGCGGGCGCTGACGATTCCGGACGAACTGGTCCCAGTCCTCCGGAAGCCAGGCCATACCACGACGGGGCAAGACGTGTCCTTCCCGTGCGCCTACGAGGGAGCTGTCGGGTTCGGGCTGGCCAGCCCGGCGGCCGACGACCCGGTCAGTGCCGTCACCGCCAGAACGCGGCCGGATCCGCCGGCCACACCCGGAACCACGGCTCCCCGCACCTGCCCCGACATACTCGGAGGGGCCGCCGAACCGGGGGCAGGACCAGGCACATCGGTCCGACGGGTATCTCTATCAAAATAGGTATATCTGTATGACATGTAGCAGACACTTCATAATCCGGACACCTATGGATCGGTAGAACAGAAGTGCCGTTGATGACCATAGTGGACATACCCGGGCGGCTCGCAATCACCCCCACCCCAACGCTTGAACACGGCACCAGAAGACCGTCGCTACTCGGCAAGAAGTACGGATGCCGTCACGCCGGGTGTCCGTCGGCGGCTTGATCACGCCACCTCGCGTCAGGTCGTCACGACGCCCCGAGCATCGACGTGTCGTAGATCTCGCCGGCTGTCTCGTCGGCGATCCGGCAGCGGAACGGGCCGGGTCGTCAGGGTGCGGGCGGCGGGTTCACGCTCGGGACGGAACCGACCTGCGCCGGCGGCTGCCCGGGCGACGGCTGCCCGGGCGATGGGTGCCCGGGCGATGGGTGCGCGGGCACGGGCCCCCGCGACGGATCCGGCGGAAGCACGCTCGCCGCAGACCGGGCCGGCACGACGGGCGCGGCTCCTGCCGAGGATTCGGCGTGCGCGTACACCACCAGGTTGTTGAGATAGTGCCTGGCCTTCCGGTCGAAGGCGCCCCCGCAGGTGATCAGGCGCAGTTCAGGGCGGATTACCGGTCCGTAGACCCGGTTCGTCGGGAACCTCGACTTCACCACGTTCTCCGCGCGATCGACGACGAACGTCGTGGACACGCCGGTCGGCGAAGCGACCTCGATACGGTCGCCGGGCACGAGCTCGTGCAGCCGGTAGAAGACCGCCGGGCCGGTGGTGGAATCGTAATGGCCGACGAGCACGGCAGGGCCGATGCCACCAGGCGCCGGACCGCGGTCATACCAGCCGACATCTCCCCATGCCTTGGGCACCCCGAGCGTGCCATCCGGGTTCAGACCCAGATGAATGATCGGAGCGTCCACCCTGATCCGGGGGATGCGCAGCCGGGACGGATTGTTGACGACCACCACTGGCTGCTCGGGGACGGCGGGAGGTAGCCCGAACCGGCCGGTCGTCGGCACGGGGGTGGGCGGCGGCGGGACGTCGGCGATGTCGGCCGTCGCGTCCGCCCCGGGAGCGCCATGGACGGCATCGAACGCCGGTTCCGCCAGCCGGAAACCGCTGCCGAGGACGAGGACCGCCCCGACGAGGAGAAGCCACCGCCAGAGCGGGATGCGCCGACCCGCGACGGGTGTCCGGACGGAGAAGGCCGTCGGTGCGCCGTTCGCGGGCCGCTGGTTACCGCCGCCCGTCCCACCTTTCACAGCTCCTCCCGCCATCCCGCCCGTCGATCGTCCACGTACGCGTGCGGATCGCTCCCGAGGTGGATCGTCCGGCGCCCCGCCCGCGGCTCCGAACCGTCACGTGCCAGGGTCACGAAACCACCGACGGTGACTCTACCAATCAGTGAAGATACTTTCCGTGAGCGGCATGCTTGTGAGCGAGGTGTACCGGTCTCAACGATTCCGAGATCACCGAAAACTGGACGAACTAGACCGAAAAAGCAACCCGATCGCCGCCACAAGGAGGTCGATCCGGCCGCACCACGCCCGGGCGGTTAACCCGCATCCCCACACTCAGTCGCTATGGTATCACTCGCAGTAACGAATAGATCACCGTACGTGAGAGAGGGGACCAGATGAAGAAAGGTATGGGTCGAAGCGCCGCCGTTCTCGCGATATCAAGCGCGGCGAGCGTCACCCTAACCTTCGGGCCCGGCCTGGCCGCTGCCCACGCCCTCGACGACAAGGACAACCACCGGTGCGACGACAAGAAGGACGGGTGGGGCCTCTTTGGCGACAAGGACAATCTGGACGGCAAGGACCGCGACCGCGATGACAAGATCGACGGCGACAAGCGGATCCGGGCCGATCGGATCGACGACGGCAGGGACGGCCTGGACGGCAAGAACGGCAAGGACGGTCTGGACGGCAAGGACGGTCTGGACGGCAAGAACGGCAAGGACGGCAAGGACGGCAAGGACGACTGGTTCAACTGGGACGACAAGAAGCGCGACTGCGCCATTGCCGGCGTCGGTGCCGGCGTCGGTGCCGGCGTCGG
The DNA here is from genome assembly GCF_000685765.2 of Frankia sp. BMG5.23. NCBI lineage: Bacteria > Bacillati > Actinomycetota > Actinomycetes > Frankiales > Frankiaceae > Frankia > Frankia sp. BMG5.23. The sequence goes on along the minus strand of NZ_JDWE01000007.1, from coordinate 143,381 downwards.
GCCGGGGGGCGGGCCGGGGGGCGGTGTCGCCGCAGGTGGCGGCGGGATGGCCGACCCCGGGTCCTCGCCCCTGCTCCCGCTGGCCGGTGCGGCAGTGGGCGCCCTGCTGATCGGCGCCGGGGTTACCCGACGGCGCGCCCAGGGTGCGAGCTGACCCTGCTGTTCGGCGGCCCTGCGGCGTGCGGACACCCTCGTGGGTGACGGCCTCGGCCTGGTCCCACGCGGGGCCCACGCACGAGGGTCGGGGGTCGCGTCGTCAACGACGCGACCCCCGGTCACCGTAGTGGTCGCCGGTACGGTAATGTGGCTGCTGTACGGGACGTGGCGCAGCTTGGTAGCGCACCAGACTGGGGGTCTGGGGGTCGCAGGTTCAAATCCTGTCGTCCCGACAGAGGTGGTAAAACCCGTTGCTCAGGCAGGTGAGCCTGCTCAACGGGTTTTTTCGTCGTAAGCCGCCGTCACGCCGGTCCGGCCGGACCGGAAAGCCCACCCGGCTGACGGCCGGAACCCGGTCCAACCGTCAGCCGCCGCCCCTGCGGTCGCCGCGTTCACGCACCCGCACCGAGATCGAGATGGGCGAACCGGCGAAGCCGAAGTCCTCCCGGAGCCGGCGTTCCAGGAATCGACGGTAGGACGACTCCAGAAAACCCGTCGTGAACACCACGAACCGCGGCGGGCGCACTCCGGCCTGGGTCGCGAACAGGACCTTCGGAACCCGCCCTCCACGTGCTGGCGGCGGGGTCGCGGCGACGACCTCACCCAACCAGGTGTTCAGCCGGCCGGTCGGGATCCGGGTACCCCAGGACTCCAGCGCGGTGCGCAGCGCGGGGGCGAGCCGGTCGGTCGCACGCCCGGTACGGGCCGAGACGTTCACCCGCGGCGCCCACGCGACCCGGCCGAGGTCACGGACGATCTCCCGTTCCAGGGTGAGCCGGCGGTCGGTGTCCACCAGGTCCCACTTGTTGAAGGCGAGGACGAGGGCCCGTCCCGCGTCGACGACCATCGAGATGACCCGCTGGTCCTGCTCGGTCACCGGCTCGTCCGCGGCGAGCAGGACGATGGCGACCTCGGCGGCTTCCAGGGCCGAGGCGGTGCGCAGCGACGAGTAGTACTCGGCGCCGGAGGCCTCCCGGACGCGACGGCGCAGCCCGGCGGTGTCGATGAACATCCACTCCTCGCCGCCGACCGTCACCAGCTCGTCGACCGGGTCCCGGGTGGTGCCGGCGACGTCGTGCACCAACGACCGCCGGCTGCCGGCGAGCTTGTTCAGCAGACTCGACTTGCCGACGTTGGGCCGGCCGATCAGGGCGACCCGCCGTGGGCCGTCGGACTCGGTGAGGATCTCGCGCGGCGCCTCGGGCAACGCGGCGAGCACGGCGTCGAGCAGGTCTCCACTGCCCCGGCCGTGCAGGGCCGAGACCGGGTGCGGCTCGCCGAGCCCGAGGCTCCACAGCGCCGCCGCATCAGCCTCGAATCGTACGTCGTCGACCTTGTTCGCCACCAGGATCACCGGCAGCCCGCAGCGGTGCAGCACCCGGGCGACCGCCTCGTCGGCGTCGGTGGCACCGGTGACGACGTCCACGATGAACAGCACCGCATCGGCGGTGTCGAGCGCCGCGCGGGCCTGCTCGGAGACCTGGGCGGCCAGCCCCGTCGCGTCGGGTTCCCAGCCGCCGGTGTCGACGAGGGTGAACCGCCGCCCGCTCCAGACCGCGTCGTAGGCGACGCGGTCACGGGTCACCCCGGGGACGTCCTCGACGACCGCGGCCCGCCGGCCGAGGATGCGGTTGACCAACGTCGACTTGCCCACGTTGGGTCGCCCCACGACGGCCACCACCGGTTGACCGATCCCGGGGCCCGCGAACTCGCCGTCGAGCTCGCCCGCGAACCCATCGGGGCCGCCGACGTCATCGCCGAGGCCACCGTCGGCAAACCGGTCGAACCCGGCCGCGCCGAGGTCCGTTGATAGGTCTTGTCCGCTCATCACTGTCACTGCCAACTGTCATCGTGGGACGGGGATCGCCTGTGATTCCCGGGCTCGGCGCCGGACACGCGAGCGTGGTCGGATCGCCGGGGGCTCTCACCCGCCCGTCCGGAGCGAGCAGCGATCTTGCTCAGATTACCCGGCGCCGGCCCGGTCAGCTCCGCCGGTCCCGCCCGCCTCGCCGCAGGCCTTTCCGGCCCGGACGGTCGCCAGATGGTCGAGCAGGCGCACCCGGATGTCCTCCGCGACGGCGGCCAGCGCCTTGCGCGAGCGTGGGTTCGCCGGGACCTCCACCGCGAACGGCGCACCGAAGACCACCCGGATCGGCACCGACCGGCGCGGCCAGCGCGCCCCCCGGGGCAGGGCGGCACCGGTGTTGATGCAGGCCACCGGTAGGACGCGGCAGCGGCCGTGCACCGCGAGGTAGGCGATGCCGTGCTGGACCGCCGCCATCTCCCCGCTGCCCCGGGTGCCCTCGGGGAACAGCCCGATCGCCCCGCCACGGGAGAGCTCGTCCAGCGCGGTGTGCAGGGCCTCCCGGTCGGCCCGATCACGATCGATCGGAATCTGACCGCTGAACAGCAGCGCCCGGCCGAGCACCCCCCGGTACATCTCGACCTTGCTCAGGCAGCGCACGGTCCGTGGGGACTCGATCACCACCAACGGGCCATCCAGCCAACTGCTGTGGTTCCCAGCGAAGATCAACGGCTCGTCGAAGGGGACGTTCTCAAGCCCCTCCAGGCTGATCTGCATGACCACCCGGTTGAGGAACCAGCGGACCCCGGGCTTGAGGACGCGGTGCGGGAGGTCGTTGTAGATCGGTGACGCGGCACCCCGGTGGACCGGTCCACGCGCCACCCGGGCGGCCCGCCGGGCCGCCTCCGCGGCACGTTCGCCGGCACCGTCGTCCGGCCGAGCGGCCTCAACGCGGGGCGCCTCAACGCGGGGGTTCGACGTGGTCATCTCGTCCGGTTCGGCAGCTGCTCGCAACGCCGAAGCACCTCGTCGACGACTTCGGACACCGACAGGGCCGTCGAGTCCAGAACCACCGCGTCGGGCGGGATGGCCAGCGGGTCCGCCGCCCGGTTGCTGTCGAGCGCGTCGCGCCGGTCGAGTTCGGCGAGGGTCCGGGCGACGTCGTCGACGCCCTTCTCCCCGAGCTGGCGGGAGCGACGCAGCGCACGGACCTCGGTCGAGGCGGTGAGGAAGACTTTGATCTGGGCGCCCGGCGCCACGACCGAGCCGATGTCGCGACCCTCCACGACGATGCCGCCGGCCGGCAACGCGGCGGCGATCACCTGACGCTGTTGGGTGACGAGCAACGCCCGCACCGCCGGCACCGCCGCGATCGCACTGACCGCGTTGGTCACCGCGCGGGTGCGGATCTGGGCGTCCACCCCGACACCGTCGATGGCGATCGAGGGCTCGTCCGGGTCCGTACCGACCGAGATCACCGCCCGCTCGGCCAGCTCCGCGACCGCCGCCGAGTCCTCGATGTCAATCCGCTGTTCCAGCGCGAGCTGGGTGACCGCGCGGTACATCGCCCCAGTGTCGAGGTACCGCAGGCCGAGGCGGCGGGCGATCTCGCGGGCCACGGTGCTCTTCCCCGACCCTCCGGGACCGTCGACCGCCACGATCAGACCCTCGGCCCCGCCTTCGTGGACCGCGGGACCATCTCCCTCGGACCCGAGCGGCGCAGACGTTCCCTCCCGGCTGTCGGTGACCGTGCTTCCCGCCGACAGCGCAGACCCGTGGTCGGGCTTCACCCGATTCCTCCGTCCCGGTCACATAAAGAGTCGTCGGATCGCGCCCCCGCGGATGCCGACATGTGCAACCCGGATCAGGCTACTCGGTACGGCATCAGGATCGCCGGTATGCCGTCCAGCCGTTGAGCGTCAACCGGTCGACGAGCTCGTCCGCGGCCGTCGGATCCACCGCGAGCTCGACGATGCCGGCGGGTGCGTCAAGGCTGTGCTCGAAGGGCCCGACATCCTCAATGTTGATCTGCCACTGGCTGATGAAGCCGACGAGCGCGGCGAGCTGGCCGGGTCGGTCGTCGAGCACGACCCCCACCCAGCCCCAGGACTGCGCCGGGGCGCCGGGCTTGCGCGGAAGCAGCGCACGGCCGGCCTGGCCGCCCCGCATGAGCCGGGAGACCGCGGCGGTGACCTCGTCACCGGAACCGGTGTCGAGGACGTCGGCGAGCGCGGTGAGCTGGGCGCCGAGGGAACGCACCCGCTCGGCGATCGGGCCGCGGTTACCCTCGATGATCCCCGACCACAGCTCGGCGTCGCTGTCGGCGAGCCGGGTGGTGTCGCGGAACCCCTGCCCGACGAAGGGCACGTCCCGTTCCGGCAGCCCGACGAGCGCCCCCGCGAGCGCGCTCGCGACGATCTGGGGCACGTGGGAGACCGACGCCATCGCCGCGTCGTGACGCTGCGGGGTGGTCCGCACCGGCGTGGCCCCGCAGGCGAACGCCAGCGCCACCGTGGCGTGCACCGCGGCCGACCCGGTGTGCGGGACGGGACAGACCGCCCAGACCCGCTCGGCGAACAGGTCCGCCCGGGCGGAGACGGCCCCGTGCCGTTCCCGGCCGGCGATGGGGTGGGCCGGGCACCACGTCGTGAGGTCGCAGCCGAGCTGGACTCCCTCGACCAACGGTCGGACCTTGACGCTGCCGGCGTCGCTGATCGTGTCCGCGAGGCCGGAGCGGGCCAGGGCGCGTACCTGGACCGCGACACTCGGCAGTGGGGTGGCGACGACCGCATGATCGACCCGCTCCCCCGCCCACGGCCGCCCGGCCCCCATCTTCTCGGCAAGCGCGACCTGTGCCTCGTCCACGTCGCGGAGCAGGACCTCGACGCCCCTTGCCGACAGCGCGAGACCGATGCTGGTCCCGATCAGGCCCGTGCCGACGACCCCGACCCGGCGCAGGCGCGGAAGGCGTGCGGCATCCCATTCCAACCCGACCATGGCCTTGATCCTAAAGCCTCGGGCCTAGAGACCGACGCCGTGATACAGGGCGCCGATCTCGTGACGGGTGAGGTGACGGGCCCGCCCGGCGCGCAGGGTTCCCAGCGACACCGCCCCGAACCGGGTGCGCACCAGTCGATGCACCGGGTGGCCGACGGCGTCCATCATCCGGCGGACGACGTGCTTGCGCCCTTCGTGCACGACGACCTCGACCATCACCCGTCCGTTCGCGTTGTCGACGATGCGCGCCGAGTCCGCGCGCACCGGGCCGTCGTCGAGTTCGACCTCCGCGCGCAGCTGGCGCAGGACGTCACGGCGCAGCGGACCGGACACCTCGACGAGGTAGGTCTTGGGGACGGCGAACGAGGGATGGGTGAGCCGGTGCGCGAGCTCTCCGTCGTTGGTGACGAGCAGCAGCCCCTCGCTGTCGGCGTCGAGCCGGCCGACGTGGAACAGCCCGCCGCCGAACTCCGCGAGCAGATCCGCGATCGTCGGCCGACCCCGGTCGTCCGACATCGCCGAGAGCACCCCGCGCGGCTTGTTCAACGCCAAGTGGACCAGGCCCGTCCGGGTGACGATCCGCTCACCGTCGACCTCGATGAGGGCGGTTTCGGGATCGACCCGGCGGCCCTGCTCGCGCACCACGGTGCCATCCACCCGGACCCGACCGGCAGCGATCAACTCCTCGCCGTGCCGGCGGGAGCCCACCCCGGCGGCGGCCAGCACCTTCTGCAGCCGGATGCCCTGGTCCTGGGGCCCGTCCGGGCGGTCACCGCTACTCATGACGGGAACCTGGTACTCATGACGTAACAATGTCATCAATCTCATCGATACCGGGCAGCAGGGGGGCAAGCGGCGGCAGTTCGTCGAGCCCGCGCAGCCCCATCCGTTCGAGAAAGTAGTCGGTGGTGCCGTAGAGGATCGCGCCGGTCTCCGGATCGTGCCCCACCTCCTCGACCAGGCCGCGGGCGGTGAGGGTGCGGATGACGCCGTCGGCGGAGACACCCCGCACCGCCGAGATCCGCCCCCGGCTCACCGGCTGCTGGTAGGCGACGACGGCCAGGGTCTCCAGCGCGGCCTGCGACAGCCGGGCCGACTGGCCGGCGAGCACGAAGCGCTCGACCCAGGGGGCGCACTCGTCCGCGGTGTAGAAGCGCCAGCCGCCACCGGTGTGCCGCAGTCGGAAGCCACGGCCGTCGCGGACATACTGCTCGGCGAGCTGCGCGAGCAGCCGCTCGACCTCCAGCGCCGGGGCGCCGAGGCCAGTCGCGAGCTCCGCGACGCCGACCGGCTTCTCCGCGACCATGAGGACCGCCTCGAGCAACGCGCCCAGCGGCGGCCGGGCCTCCCCGGCAGCCCCGGCCTCCCTGGTCACGACGCCACCTCCCGCGACTCCTCCTGCGCGTCCCCACCGTACCGATCAGATCCGAACAGCCCGTGGCCGATCGGCGGGGCGTCCGCCTCGACCGCCGGATCCAGGGCGATCCAGCGCACCGTCAGCTCGCCGAGCGGGACCTGCTGGTCGAAGGAGATCCGGCCCTCGCGGAAGAGCTCCAGCAGCGCCAGGAACCGGGCCACCACCTCGATGGTCTGCCGACAGCCGACGCACAGCATCCCGAAGGTCGCGGTGCCCACCTCGCGCAGCATCGCGATGACGGCGAGCATGTGCTCCCGCACGCTGATCCGGGGCAGGTGCACGTGATCGGTCGCAACCAGCGGCGGCAGCGGCGGCTCACGCAGCCGGGCCGCGAGCGCCGCGAGCTCCGTCGGGCCGATGCCGATCTGGACCTCCGGCAGCGCGGCGGCGTAACGGGGCTCCAGGGGTACCGCCCGGGGGGTGTGGCGCGCCTCCAGGGCCATGAGGCCGGCGAAGAGCGCCGCAGCCTCCTTGTACGCCTTGTACTGCAGCAGCCGGGCGAAAAGCAGGTCGCGGGCCTCCAGCAGGGCCAGGTCCGCCGACTCGTCCTCGGACAGGGCGCCCGGCAGCAGCCGGGCCGCCTTCAGGTCGAGCAGGGTCGCCGCGATCACCAGGAACTCGGTGGCCTGGCCGAGGTCGAACCGGTCCCCCAGCCGCCGGATGTGCGCGACGAACTCGTCGGTGACTTGGGAGAGCGCGACCTCGGTCACGTCGAGGCGATGCTTGGCGATGAGCGAGAGCAGCAGATCGAAGGGGCCGGTGAAGTTGTCGAGTTCGACGACGAAGGTCTCCGTGCGCCCACCACGACCCGTCGGCACGCCGGTGCGCGGGGCGGCCTTCCCGTCGGTCTGGTCAGCCGGAGCGGCCTGGTCAGCCGGGGCGGCGCGAGACCGGGTCATGGCGCCACGCTACGCCCCGGCGGCGTCGACGTGATCATCATCACCCCAGGTTGAGGCCTATCAGCGAGGCGAGTCCCCGCAGCAACGGGCCGATGAGCTGGCCGACGACCGAGGGGAATCCGACGAACAGCACCGGCAGCAGCAACAACGCCAGCAGGATGCCCAACCCGATGTTGCGCTCGGCCAACTGGTACCGGGCGTTGCGCCAGCCAGCCGTGGTCGGACCGAGCAGGAACAGCAACCGCCCGGCGTCTGTCGGGGGGACCGGGACGAGGCTGATGATGAACATCGACCCGAACGTGACGGCCATCCACAACGCGAGCTCGGCACCGAAGCTGTTCGGCACCGTCACCTCGGTGACGCGGTCACCGAGTCGCACCAGCCCCGGCTCGCCGAGCGGCTGGAACACCGCCAGGGAGGCCAGGGCGAGCAGGAGATACGTCAGCGGCCCGGCCAGGACGGCAGCGGCCACGTGGAACCGGCGGCGCCGCCACACGTCGTTCATGGGCACCGACTCGGCCCAGCCGTAGCCGACGACGAAGACGGCGACTGCGCTGAACGGGCTGAGCCGGTCCTTCAGGCCCGTCATCATCCGCCCCGAGCGCATCGGGGTCGGGTCACGGACCAGCCGGGCCACGAGCACCTGGGCGGCGTCGTGGGCGAAGATCCCGATGAGGAAGGCGAGGAGGATCCCGAGAAGCGCCGCGGGTTCGGCAAGGTGGAACAGCACGTCGCTACCTTTTCGCCCCGATCGCCTCGTTGTCCCGGTTCAGCCGACGGCTGGCGGCGTGTCGTGCCGGACCATCAGTTCCCGGGCGAGTCGCCGGTAGCCGGCAGCCCCCACCGACGTCGGGGCGTAGGTGGTGATCGGCTCGCCGGCCACCGTGGTCTCCGGGAACCGAACCGTCCTGTTGATCACAGTGTGGAACACCTCGTCCGGGAACCGTTCGACGACCCGGGCCAGCACCTCCCGGGCGTGCAGGGTGCGGGCGTCGTACATGGTGGCCAGAATGCCGGCGAGCTCCAGGCGCGAGTTGAGCCGCTCGCGCACCTTGTCAATGGTCTGCAACAGCAGCGCCACTCCCCGCAGCGCGAAGTACTCGCATTCCAGCGGGACGATGACGGCGTCCGCCGCCGTCAGCGCGTTCACGGTCAGTAGGCCGAGCGAGGGCTGGCAGTCGACGAGGATGACGTCGTACTCGTCGAGGATCGGCGCCAGCGCGCGGGCGAGGCTGTGCTCGCGGCCGACCTCGGTGACCAGCAGCACCTCCGCGGCGGACAGGTCGATGTTGCTCGGCAGCAGGTCGAGCCCATCGACCTGGGTCTCGACGATCACCTCGCGGACGTCGGCGTCCCCGCCCAGCAGGAGGTCGTGCACTGTCAGGTCGAACTGCATCGGGTTGACGCCGAGCCCGACCGACAGCGCACCCTGAGGATCGAAGTCGACGAGGAGTACCCGCCGGCCGTACTCCGCGAGAGCGGCACCCAGGTTGATCGTACTGGTGGTCTTGCCGACCCCGCCCTTCTGGTTGCACATCGCGACGATCCAGGCGGGACCGTGCGACGTCAGCGGGGGCGGGACGGGAAACGACGGCAGCGGCCGTCCGGTGGGTCCGGGCTCGCCCACCCCCGCATCGACACTCTCACCGCCGGCCTCGAGCCGCCCGTCCTCGGACAGGCGGGGATCACCGACCGTCACCTCCCCATAGAAGCGGCGGGTCGGTGAGGCGACGGACGACGTGTCGGTGAAACGGACCACTGAGGGATTGCTCCTTCTACAAAGAGCAGAAACGGACCGGTAGGAGCGTACCGACACCGACCCGTTCTCGGTGGCGCCGGGTGGCCGTAAAGCGGCGTGTCGCGCCATGAGCGGCGTGACCACGTTGGACGGACCCCACCTGTGTTGGACGGACCCCACCAACGGAGGTAGGAAATCAGACACCGGGGGGTGACCGCTCCGGTTCGACGAGGGATTCATCTCTCCGATCAGTGCTCGAGGAGACTCGAGGAGAAGGGATCCGGGATGGGCGCGCAGACGGTGGAAGCGGTGGTGGCCCGGGAGAAGGGCGCCGCGGTCTCGCTGGAGCAGATCGTTGTTCCAGATCCGGGTCCAGGCGAGGCACGGGTACGGGTGCGCGCCTGCGGCGTATGCCATACCGACCTGCACTACCGCGAGGGCGCGATCAACGACGACTATCCGTTCCTGTTGGGGCACGAGGCGGCCGGCACCGTCGAATCGGTGGGCGAGGGCGTGGTGGGTCTGGCCCCGGGTGACTACGTGGTGCTGGCCTGGCGGGCCCCCTGCGGAACCTGCCGGGCCTGTCGGCGCGGCATGGCCTGGTACTGCTTCGACTCCCGCAACGCGCGAAATCCGATGACCCTGGCGGACGGGACGCCGCTGGCGCCGGCGCTGGGCATCGGCGCGTTCACGCCGCTGACCCTGGTCGCCGCGGGCCAGTGCGTGCCGGTGGACCCCGCGGCCCGGCCAGAGGCGGCCGGGCTGATCGGCTGCGGGGTGATGGCCGGTTTCGGTGCCGCCGTGAACACCGGCAGGGTCACCCGGGGTGAGACGGTGGCGGTGATCGGCTGCGGCGGGGTCGGCGGCGCGGCGATCGCCGGCGCCTCGATCGCGGGAGCGCGGAAGATCATCGCGGTCGATGTCGACGACCGGAAGCTCACCTGGGCCCGACGCTTCGGTGCCACCGATGTCGTGAATGCCACGGCAGACGATCCGGTGGCGGCCATCCGGGCGCTCACCGACGGCTTCGGCGCCGATGTGGTCATCGATGCGGTGGGCCGCCCGGAGACCTACCGCCAGGCCTTCGACGCCCGCGACCTGGCGGGGCGGCTGGTCCTGGTGGGTGTACCCGACCCGACGATGACCGTGGAGCTGCCGCTCGCCGAGGTCTTCGGCCGCGGCGGTCACCTGTCGTCGTCCTGGTACGGCGACAGCCTGCCGAGCCGCGACTTCCCGATCCTCATCGACCTCTATCGCCGGGGCCGACTCGACCTCGACGCCTTCGTCACCGAGACCATCGGGATCGGCGACGTCGAGGAGGCGTTCACCCGGATGCAGCGCGGCGACGTGTTGCGCAGCGTCGTCATCCTCTGAGTCGTCGTTCACCGGGCCGCCATCTACTGAACCATCGTTCACCAAGCCTTTGCTCACTGGCGAGCTTCGTTGGCGGCGGGTCCACCCGGAGCCGGGAACCGCCGGATACGGTCGACCCCACCGGGTGCACCGCCGTCCGACGGCACCCGCGACACGCGCAGCGGGCAGCGGGCAGACCGATCGGGTCGAGGAGGGGACGCAATGATCGTCAATACCGGGCTTCGGGTGGATCGGGTGATCACACGCGGCGACTTCACGCTCGACGGTCAGTCGTTCACGGTCGACAACAACGTCTGGCTCGTGGGAAACGACGACGAGGTACTGGTCATCGACGCCGCGCACGACCCGTCGGTGATCGCGGCGGCCATCGGCACCCGCGTGGTCACATCGATCATTGCTACACACGGTCACAACGACCACATCAATGCGGCGACGGAGCTCGCGGACCTGGTCCGGGCGCCCATCGCGCTGCACCCCGCCGACGTGGTGCTGTGGAAGGCGATCTATCCGCACCGGGCGCCCGACCACGCGCTCGCGGACGGACAGCTCATCAGCCTGCCCGAAGGTGGAGCGCTGCGCGTCCTGCACACCCCGGGCCACTCTCCCGGCGGGATCTGCCTGTTCGGGGAGATCAACGGCGACCCGGTCCTGTTCAGCGGCGACACGCTCTTCCGCGGGGGTCCCGGGGCGACCGGGCGATCCTACTCCGATTTCCCGACCATCCTGGCCTCGATCCGTACCAGACTGCTCACCCTGCCCGCGCACACCGTCGTGCACACCGGTCACGGCGACGACACGACCATCGGCGAGGAGGGTATCGACTACGACGACTGGGTGAGCCGCGGCCACTGAGCGGCCACTGAGCGGCCACTGAGCGGCCACCGAGCGGGCGCAACCGGCGCGGGCACGACCGAGCCGGTCAGCGGCCGCTGACCGGCCGCTTCCCCGCATCACCGCCTGGTGTGCGCACCGGACCCCGGGTGTGCGCACCAGGCTAGAGTCGGCCCGCGGTGCGCCGGGTGCCGCTGCTCTGCCCGCGACGCGCCGCCCACATCGGGGAGACGATCGCGACTAGCGCGACCGCGACACCAACCTGCAGGATGTGCCGGATCCAGTCGAAGCCGCCGGTGTGGCGCACGCCGAGCGCGCTCGCGATTACGTTACCCACCAGCGCGCCGATGATACCGAACCCGACCGTCAGCCAGAGTGGGATGTTCTGCCGACCCCGGACGATCAGACGGGCCAGAAGACCGATCACCAGACCGGCCAGAACGATCCAGAGAATTTGGAACACCGAACACCCTCCAGAGCCTGAGTCTGCCTCCTCTTCGTCTCCATGAACCCGGCTGCACAAACACCGCGGGCACCCGACCTGCACCGGATGCACAAACCTTCCTTATTTGGTTTTTTCCTGGAAAATAGGCCCAATCCGGCGGAACGCCGCCCGTCCGTCAACGCGGAAGATCCCGGACGTCGACGGCCCGCAGATTGATGTTCGCGAATCCCTGGTGCATTCCGGGTACCAGGTCGACCCAGAAATAACCACGCAGCCGGTAGGAACCCTGCACGTAGCCGAAGGAAGCACCGCTGTGCGCCATCTCGGCAAGGCGGTACGTGCTCCCGAAGCACTCCTTCCCCGGCTCGAAGCCGGGCGGCTCCCCCGGCCCGAGCGCCCCGCACGCGTCGAAGAGGGTGAAGTTGGGCCGGTTGTCCCCCCCAAAGTCCGGTCCGGGGTAGAAGGCCCCTTCGTTACCCTCGGCGAGGGTGGAGATGTCGAGGAAGATGATCTGGGTGTCGTGGGCGGCGACGAAGTCGGTGAACGCCTTGGCCTGTGTGAGCTGGCCGACCGTGCCCCGGAACCCGGGGATCGGCCGCCCCGACGACAAACCGGCGGGAGGAACGATGACAGAGGGTGAGGGGAGCCCCAGTGGCCCAGGAGTACGTCCCGATCGGGCCGGGACGTCGTCACGCGACGACGGGGTGGGTGGCACGTCGTGCGGGCCGGGCTCCAGTTCCCCGCCCGTCGCCCGGGAGCTGGCGGCCGTCCCGGGGGCCCGCGGACCGAGGTCGCTGGCGGCCTCGGATGCGCTCAGGGCGGCCAGGCCCGCGAGTGTCGCGGCCAGGGCGGCCAGACCCGCGGTCCGGCGCGGGTGGCGTCGGGCGCGGGCCCGCCGGCCGGACAGGGGCCGCTTCGCCCCGGCGGAAGCTACCTCGGCGGAAGCGGCCACATCATGATCATCTCCAGTCGGCCGGCCACCGGCCGGACCGTCATCCTCGCCGGGCGCGGACCCGCGGACCCGCCCAAGCTCGCCAACCTGCCCGGACTCGCCAACCTGCCCGGACTCGCCAACCTGCCCGGACTCGCCCGCCGGACCACCGGTCCCGAGTGGCGCCCGGTCCGCTGTCCCCGCGCCGTTTGTCCCCGCGCCGGCGCTCTCCGGCGCATCGAGGCGGATCTGCGTCTTGGCGTCGTGGGTATCCTCCTCCACGGCCGGCAGAAGGCTCCTCACACGGGTCGCCACCGGTGGAGCGAGCCAGGCGTCCCGCAGTATCCGGCGTGTCTCGCGCCCCGGGTCGCCAGTAGACCCGATCAGCACGCGCAGCAACGCGTGGGCGCTCGGCCGGGCCATGGGCTCCTTGAGCAGCGCCGCGCGGACCGCTGGGCGCAGGGCCGGCGGAACATCCCCGGTGTCGGCCTCGTCGTGGACCACCCGGTACAGCAGTGCGTCGGGCCGGCCGGTGCCGAAGGGGGGTCGCCCCGACGCGGCAAACAGTACCGTCAGGCCCCAGGCGAAGACGTCCGCCGGCGGGCCGATCTCGCCGCGTCCAGTGACCTGCTCCGGGGCCATGTAACCCGGGCTGCCCAGCAACACCCCCGTCCTGGTAGCGGCCGTCGCGTCGACCGCCGCCGCGATGCCGAAGTCGATCACTTTCGGGCCGTCCTCGCTGAGGATCACGTTGCCCGGTTTCAGGTCCCGATGGACGATGCCGGCGTCGTGGATGGACTTCAGGGCCTCGGCGAGCCCGGTCGCCAGCGCCATGACGACCGGCATGGCCAGCGCGCCCCGGTCGGCGATCGCCTCGGCGAGGCTCTGGCCGTGGATGTGCTCGGTTGCCATCCACGGATCCTCGGCGTCGGGATCGGCATCGACCAGCCTCGCGGTGCAGGCACCGTCGACCGCCCGGGCGGCCGCGACCTCGCGACGGAACCGGCTGCGGAACTCGGGATCGGCCGTGAAGTCCGACCGGATCACCTTGAGGGCGACCGGCCCTCCGGTCTCGTCGTCGATGCCGAGGTAGACGACTCCCATACCGCCGGAGCCGAGCCGCGCGGTGAGCGTGAACCGGGCGATCCGCTCCGGATCGCCAGAGCGCAGCGACATCGCCGGCACCGCGCCCTCCCTTCCGTCGAGCTTTCCGCCGCGAGCCGACCGACAGCCGGCGAGGATTGGCCGCCGGGGCCGACCGCAGCTCCGAACGTTCCGACGCAGTGGCCGAGGCAACGGTCGATGGAGCATCCCGACAGGCCCGGAGCTCCCGGCCGAGGCACAAGCGGTCGATCCCGACCGATCGGCCTGGCCTGCCGGTTCCAATCAGTTCCGGGGAGCCGACCCAACGACTCGATCCCGGTTGCCACGTCCACCGTGCCAGCTAAATCTGTGACGGATCTGTGACGGAGATGTGACGGTCCGCGCGGTCGAATCACAGCGAGCAAACGAGTCCTGCCCGTGAGCGGATTCCGAGATTCGGAGATCAGGAGATTCGAAGATCAGAAAATAGTTTGATGTTCGCGTAGCCGGATCAGGTCCGGATCCTGCTCGATCGCCTGGATGTCCTCGGCCCGGGCATGGGTGACGAAGTGCTCCATGGGTACTTCGACGAACAGCCCTCGGGCCCGGACCGCGACCCGTCCGGTAGGGCTGTTCAACCGTCCCTCGCCACTGGCGTAGACCCGCCGGCCGAGCACGCCCTCGACCCGCGCGCTCAGGTGCAGGACAGTGCCCACGGGTACCGGCCGCAGGAAGTCCGTCTCCAGCCGGCCGGTCACCAGGCTGGTCCGGGTCAGATGCCCGAGCGCACCCAACGCCTCGTCGAGGGCGCAGCTGAGCAGGCCCCCGTGGGCGAGGCCCGGCGCTCCCTGATGATGCTCGGTCACCTCGAACGTCGCGCACAGCGCGAGCCCGGCATCGGCGTCGACCCGTAGGTGCAGTCCGTGGGCGGACTGGTCACCGCAGGCGAAGCACCGCACGTAGTGGGACGGCAGCACGGTGCCAGGCGCCGGTGCGTTCGCTGGACGTGGCGGGAGTTGTGCTCCCGGTGGCAGATCTGTTCGCAACGGCGTCACGACCCGGACTGTACCGACGCGGTGGGATCCGCCTGGCATCTTGCCGACGTCCCTTCCACCAACCGGCTACACCAACCGGCTACCGGCCGACCCGCGGCCAAGGACTCCGCTCAGCTACCGGCGGCTGGCCGCGCGACGCAGGTGGCGCAACTCGCGGCGCAGCCTGATCTGAGGAATGACACCGATGAGTAGGCCAACGACGAGACCGGCGGCGGCCGAGGCGGCCAGTGCACCCGCGACCGACATCTGCTTGGTCGAACCGAACAGCCAGATGCTCACGCGCGCGTCGTTCTGCACGACGAAGACCACGACAGCGATCGCGATGAGCAGCACCAGCACGGTGATCGCATAGGTGGTGTAGGCAACCCCGCGACGCGGGGGCCGGGCGCCGCCAGTGGGCGCACCCGGGACGCCGGGAGAATCCGGTGCGCCCGGGTGGACCGGCTGGTGCGGCACGGGCGCCACCTCGCCTGAACCACCCGGACCGCCCGGACCGGCTCGACCAACCGAACCAACCGGAACCTGGCCGGCGGGCGTTCCAGGAGGCGAGGCCGCGGGGGTCTGCCCGGCCGGCGCAGGCGCCGCGGGCGCGGACGGAACGGCGGACGGAGAGGCCACACGCCCCGCGTCGCCGAACCCTTGGCCCGGCTGCTTCGGTCCCGTCATGATCTTCCTGTTCCTCGACCCGCCGCCATCCCGCCCGATCGGCCGGCTCCGCGCACCGACAGCCCGATCAGCCCTACGCCCAGGAAGCGTGGACCGGGAAGCACTCTATACTGAAGGAAGCGGACGAGTTGGCCGGGCGGCCGCGTCGGCGCCGGCCGGTCCGGCGTCGCCGAGGAAAGTCCGGGCTCCACAGGGCAGGGCGGTGGGTAACACCCACCCGGGGTGACCCGCGGGACAGTGCCACAGAAAACAGACCGCCGGTGCCGGTCCCGGCGCCGGTAAGGGTGAAACGGTGCGGTAAGAGCGCACCAGCGCCCAGGGTGACCTGGGCGGCTCGGTAAACCCCGCCCGGAGCAAGGTCAGAAGGCCCGTGGCCGTCACAGGTCGCGGACCGCGCAGGCGTTCGAGGGCTGCCCGCCCGAGCCTGCGGGTGGACCGCTGGAGGCTGCCGGCAACGGCAGCCCGAGAGAGATGGTCGCCGCCGGCGAGCCGTGAGGCGAGCCGGTACAGGACCCGGCTTATAGGCCACCTCGTCCGCCTCAGCGGCCCGACCGCTCCCCGGTTTGTACAATCTGGGGATGAGTGAGATGCCGATCAGCGAGGCACGCGACCACCTCGGCGAGATCGTCTCCAAGGCGGAGCACGCCCGGGAGCGGATCGTCCTGACCCGTCACGGTCGCGCGGTCGCGGCAGTAATCTCCATAGAAGATCTCCGTGAGCTGGAAGCGGCAGAGGACGAAGCGGATCTCGCCGTCGCCCGAGAGGCGCTGGCCGCCGAGGAGCCTCGCGTACCCCATGCCGACGTCCTCGCCGAGTTCGGCCTGAACTGACGTGGCGCACACCGTCGAGTGGGCGACTGCGGCGCTGCGAGAGCTGCGCAAGCTCGACGCCTCCGCCGCTCGACGGATCCTGATCGCGGTGACACGACTCGCGGCGGAACCCCGCCCCTCCGGGGCCCGGGCCCTCACCGGCCAACCCACCGGGATACTGCGGATCAGAGTTGGTGAATATCGGGTGATCTACCAAGTCGACCACACCCGCGTTCTCGTCACGATCGTTCACGTCGCCCATCGACGTGAGGTGTACCGGCACCTCTGACCCGAGCGACTCGACACAGTGATATCAAGATCGCCCATCACCTGCCTACGTCCACGACAGGGCCGCTGTCCATGGCGCGCGTTCTATCGACGGATCGGGCCGAACCTGGTCATCGGTGTCGAGGCCGACACCGATCCGAAAAGCCGTCAGGTCGGCCGAAGAACGTCTCGACGACGTGGAGGGTGACGCATGAAGCTCGCAGCTCTCAAGCCTCTCGACCAGGTCATTGAGGACAACCGCGCGGATGCCGAGTTCCGTGACGCACCGGACCGCAGGGCTTTCGCCCGCGACGTTGCGAACAAGGTGGTGCGATACCGCACCGAGCACGGTCTAAGTCAGCGTCAGCTGGCGGCTGTCGTCGGCCTGGTGCAGCCCCAGATCGCCAGGCTGGAGAGAGCCGACCACCAACCCTCCTCCGACACTCGGCGCTGATCATCTCTGGAGGGATCGAAACGCTGGGTCGCCGTCCTCACCTGACTGGTCGTTTCTAGCCATGATGTGGTGACACTGCTACGGTAGGTGGCAATGTCGATCGAACGGCCGGATGCGAGCGTCGATGCGCCGGCCGCTCCCTGGAGACCGGGGGCTGGGCCGAGCCAGGCCGAGGTGAAGGCGCGGCTGCTCGACCGGCTCACATCACCGGAGGCAGGCTCCCCCGTTTCCGCCGACGGCACCGAATCCGATGGCTTGGCATCCGCAGGCTCGGCCCCTGAAGGCTCGGCGCGGCCGGAGACGGAACGTTCCAGGATCGACGCCAAGCTGGACGCGCTCGACCGCCGGAACACCTCGGATGATCGTGCCCCGTGGCCGGCCGACCGTCGGTCGGTAGAGGACACGCGGTCCGCCGATCCTTCGCCGGTGGAACGCAAGCTCGCGCTGCTCGACCGCGGGCCCGGCGGTGAGATGGACGCGGCCAGGAAGCAGGATCGGCCGGCCGGACCGGAGAAGCTGGGGTGGCGGCTCACGAGGATCTGGCGGGAAAGCCTCCCGACTCGAGATGGACGCGCCTTCTTCGAGAAGTCCGACACGGACATGCGGAGGACCGCGATGGCCGCCGAGCCGGTCCCGGGAACCTACACAGCCGACCTGCATGGCGACCCGTCGGGATTCCGGGTCGGCAAGGTCGCGCTCGACGCCCGGCAGCTCGGCGCGCTCATCCGCGCCGACGAGAACTGGCGCGGCCGACCGGTGCGGCTGCTGTCCTGCGAGACCGGGCAGGGCGACAACCCCGTGGCCCAGAAGGTCGCGGACGAACTCGGGGTCGCGGTGACGGCACCGACCGAGCTGGCCTGGGCCGACGACCGCGGTAACGTGTGGACGACATCAATGACCGAAAATGAGTACGGTCGTCTGGTGCAAACCGTTCCCCATGACGGCTCCTGGATCAATTTTCATCCGAGAGGCGAGGGCAAACAGAATGCCTGAGGTGTTCGGCAACATTAAGATAGCGAAACTGTTCGACGGCACCCAGGACGGCACCCCCTTCGCCGCCGATCGTCCGAAGCTTCCCGCCGGCCGCGAACGGGCAGCATTTCTCGCCTATCTCTGCAAGGGTGAAGTCATCCTGCGCGCGGCGGGCCTCTCGGTGGACCGTTTGGACGAGTCACGCGGGAAGCAAGTTCCCATCGTGTTCTTGACAGACGGGGAATGGGTGTGGAGCGCATCGATCGCCTATTATCTGGAGGAGCACGATCTTCCGCCGGAGCCGGCGTTTCTCGACTATCTCCGCGGCCGGGACTTCACGTATGTGGCGCCGACGGAGGAACAGGTCAGCGCCGCGGCGGCGGCCCTGCGGGCGCGGTAGCGCCGCGGGGCCGGCAGCCTCGGCCCTGACCCCGCATCAACCCGCCTGAGCTGCCCCTATTCGCCGTAGATCGTCTGGCCCGCCAGGTGATGGGTGTCGTTGAACCCGCGTAGCACCGCCGGGCCGTCGGAGTACCAGTCGATGGTCGTCATCGACACCAGATCCAGGTGGAGGCGGTAGAGCACGGCCGGTTCCGCCGCCAGCGCCAGCTGGGCCAACCCCTTGATCGGCGTGACGTGTGAGACGATGAGGACCCGCCCGCCTGGCTGCTCGGCGAGCAGCCGGTCACGCACCCGCGCTACCCGGGCCACGGTGGCGATCAGGCTCTCCCCGCCGGGCGGCGGGACGTGCGGGTCGGCGAGCCAGGCATTGAGCTCATCGGGGAACTTCTCACGCACCTCGGCGAAGGTCAGCCCCTCCCAGGCGCCGAAGTCGGTCTCCCGCAAATCGTCGACGACGACGTAGTCGCGGCCGAGGGCCTCGGCGGTCTGCCGGGCCCGCTTCAGCGGCGAACTGACGACGAGATCGAACGGCTCGTCGCGCAGCCGGTTCGCTACGGCCGCGGCCTGGCCGAGCCCGACGTCGGTCAGGGCCGCCTCGACCGTCCCGCTGAAGCGCTTCTCCACCGAGAGCGGGGTCTGCCCGTGACGCAGCAGCACGGTCGTCGTCGGCGGTGCGGGCGGCGCCATCCAGCCGGAGAGCCGGTTCGTCGTCGGCGCGTGGTGCGGGACCGGGTCCGGGGACTGCGGGACCGCGGGTTCCCAGGCCCGCCCGGCGGCGGCGGCGTCCATCGCCTCGTTCGCGAGCCGATCGGCGTCGGCGTTGCGCGCGCGGGGCACCCACTGGAAACGGACCGCGGGGAACCGGGCGGCGAGTTCCGTCGCCTCGGCCACCAGCGGCCGCATCGCCGGATGCTTGACCTTCCACCGGCCGCTCATCTGCTCGACGACGAGCTTGGAGTCCATCCGGACCTCCAGCTCGGCGTCCGGGGCGATCTCAGCGGCGGCCCGCAGCCCGGCGATCAGCCCGGAGTACTCGGCGACGTTGTTCGTGGCGCGCCCGATCGAGTCCGCGCGCTCGGCCAGCAGCTTCCCCGAGCCGGCGTCGCGGACCACGGCCCCGTAGCCCGCCGGGCCCGGGTTACCCCGCGACCCGCCGTCGGCCTCGATGACCAGCCTGCGCACGGTGCCCATCTACATGCTCCCCTCGTCTACCCCCGAGGCGGGGGTCCCGCCGACGGTGTTACAGCCCCGATTCGGGGGTACGGACCAGGATGCGCCGGCACTCCTCACAGCGCACCACCTCATCCCCCGGCGCCGCCGCCACGGCGCGCAGGTCGCCGCCCGACAGCTCAAGATGGCAGCCCTGGCAGCGGCGGCGCAGCAGGGCCGCGGCGCCCACTCCGCTGGAGGACGCCCGGATCCGCTCGTACAGCGTGACCAGCGCCTCGGGCAGCTCCGGGACGAGAGCGTCGCGGTCATGGCGCAGCCGCGCCACCTCGGCATCGAGCTCGGCGTAGGCCTTGTCCCGCGCGGCCACCGCCGCGTCGAGCTCGGCCTGCAGGGCTGATCGCTGCTGGGACAACGCGGAGAGCCGGCTCTCCAGGCCCTCGACGATCTCCATCTTCTCGAGCGCGTCGTCCTCGAGCACGCCCTGACGACGGGTCAGCGAGGCGAGCTCCGCCTGCAGGTTCTCCAGCTCACGCGGCGTCGAGACGGCGCCGGAATCAAGCCGCTGGGAGTCACGGGCCGAACGGGTCCGCACGAGGTCGATCTCGTTCTCCAGCTTGCGCTGGGCACGCGCGACGTCGCTCAGCTCGGTCCGCACCCCGACGACCTCACCGTCCAACGAGGTCAGCGCGGCGGTGCGCTCGGTGATGACGGCGTGCTCCGGCAGACCGCGTCGGCGGGCCACCGACCGGTCGATACCGGTGTCGAGCGCCTGCAGATCGAGCAGGCGGAGCTGAACTGCTGGATCGGCCTTCATCGATTCCTCACTGGTACGCCTGAACGACTACACCTGGCCGACCTGACCAGACCCGACGCGGCGCCCTCCGTGACCCGGGCCTCCGCGTGACCCGGGCCTCCGCGCCGCCGGCACCGCCTACCGGGACGGAACGTGCACCCGCCAGGGATCGGTCACGATAGCGGATACCGACGTGCTCACCGTACGTCCCCTCGCACGCAGACCGGTGTGCAGGCGGGTGGCGGCCTGGCTCAGCCAGGGCCATTCACTCGCCCAGTGGGCGACATCGACCACCACGACCCCATGCGCACCGACGGCGTCGAGGACGTGGTGATGCCGGCCGTCCGCGGTGACGAGGACGTCCGCTCCCGCGGCCTCGGCTGCGGCGACCAGTTCTCCCCCCGAGCCGCCGCACACCGCGATCCGCCGGACGAGCCGGTCCGCGGTACCCGTCGCCCGGACCCCGCCCGCCGTCGCCGGCAGCGCTCGGACGACCCGGGCGCAGAACCGTTCCAGGGACTCGGCCGCGGGCAGGTCACCGATCCGGCCGAGGCCCCAGCACACGCTCGCCCCGCCGACACCGCCCTCATCACCGACACCACCCTCATCACCGGCGCTGCTCCCGGCACCGCCCTCGTCGGCCCCGGCACCGCCCTCGTCGGCCCCGACGTTCGCCGGGGCGGACAGCGGGGCCGGGGCGGACAGCGGGGCGACGTCACGCAACCCCAGCGCGTCGGCAAGCGCGTCACTCACGCCCGGCGCGGCGACATCGGCGTTCGTGTGCACGGTGTACAGGGCGACGCCGGCCCGGATCAGGGTGGCAACGACCCGCCCGCCCGGACCGGTCTCGGCGACGCCGTGCACTCCCCGCAGGAACAGCGGGTGGTGGGTGACGAGCAGCTGAGCTCCCGCCGTGACGGCCTCGGCCGCCACCTCGGGGGTCGGATCCACCGCGAACAGGACCGCCGAGGCCGGCGCGTCCAGATCACCCACCGCCAGTCCCACCGCGTCCCAGGACTCGGCCCAGGACGGAGGGAAGAAACGCTCAAGCACGGCCACACAGTCACGCACTGTCGCTGACGGAAAGGTCACCACCGTGACCCTACCCGCTTCGTCGCAGCGACCTGCCAGCCGGTCACGCTGTCCGGTGCCACACCCGGGCGCCGTGGGGGCGGTCGTTCCGGCCCCGTAACGTCACCGGTGGCAACACGCCTGCGATGTGCTGGCGAGCCGCGAGGAAAGGGCAGTCGTCATGGCGGACGTTTCGGTGCGATTCCAGGTGGCGGGGGATGCCGAGATCGTGCTGAACCTCGCGACCCCGCAGGCTGTCCGGCTGGTGGAAGCCATCATGCGCAAGGTGGCCGAGGCCATGGGTGCGCCGGAACGGCCCGCCGTCGGGGCCATGTGGCCCGACGTGCCATCGGCGCAGGCATCGTTCGCTCCGGACCGGCGCTGAGACGCTGAGACGCTGAGACGCCGAGACGCCGAGACGCCGAGACGCCGAGCCACCCGGGCGGCTGCCCGGCTCCGGCCGGGTGGACGCCCGCCGCCGGCTATGTTGGCGCAATCCCTCTGAACAAAGCAGGCGAAGGCACCAGATCGGCACTCTGCGTACTTGTTTTCACAAAAGCCGGCACAACAAAGCCGCAACACGATACAACTCCGCACAGCCATCCCCACCGAAAGGAAAACGATCAAGTATGGCGGGGGACGTACCGGCCGACGAACACGCGCTCATCATCTCGGCCGGAGGGGAGACGGGCCGAGCACTCCGTGCGGCGTTCGCGGCGATCGCACCCACCGACGCGTCCTCGGATGACGGGGTAGACCAGACCGCCGAGGGCGACGGCTCGCCAGCCGATCCCACCCTGGCCAACGAACGACGGCCGCTGCACCGCTACGGCAGGGTCCACGTGTTGGGCCAGCCTCGGGGCACCTCCACGGCGACGGCGGAGCGCACCGCCGCCCGGCTGGCGGCGGCGGTACTCCCCCCCGCGGACGGCAGCGTCGTGTCGACCACCGGGGTGTCGCCCGGGCTGAACCGCGCCGAGACGCTCGGGCTGGACGCCTTCCGTCTGCGGGCCAGCGCCGCCTACCGGCAGCTCAAGCAGGAACGTCCCCGCGACGGCAGGCCATGGGACATGGACCGGCCCTGCACCGACATCCCGCCGCCCCGGGGCAGCTCGCCTGATCCGGACCAGCCGACACCACATGCCCAGCCGACACCGCATGCCCAGCCGACACCGCATGCCCAGCCGAACGGGCGGGCCGAGGCCCAGAGCCCGACCTCCGCGCCCACGGACACCCGGGCCACGGACACCCGGGCCACCGCGCAGATCGCCCAGGCGTCCTCCCCCACCAGCGCGGCGCTGGAGGGATCGGTGGCCGTCGGGCTGATCCTCGTGGAAGGGCCGACCACCGCGCTGCAACTGACCGCCGCGGAACGCACCAAGATCGTAGCTGAGGTGCAGAACGGGTTGTCCTGGTACGCAACCACGAACCCGGCTGCCGACCTGACCTTCCACTACGACATCCAGATCGTGCGGCTGTCCGTCCCACCGGACCCGAACGCGCCCGACCTCGAGGCGCTGTGGCGTGACCCCACCATGAGCCGGCTCGGCTACGCGGCCAGCTTCGACGGCGTCTACGACTACGTCGACGCGCTCCGGTCCCGGCTCGGCACCCGGTCCGCCTACTGCGCGTTCTTCACCAAGTATCCGCTGGGATACTTCGCGTACTCCTCGGTGGGTGGCCCCCGGCTCGTGATGTCCGTCGACAACGACGGCTGGGGACCGGACAATATCGACCGGGTCTTCACCCACGAGACCGGCCACATCTTCGGCGCTCCGGACGAGTACGCGGGCGCCCAGTGCGACTGCGGCGGTCGGTGGGGGGCGTTCCACGCCCCGAACGGCAACTGCGACGCCTGCGCGCCCGCGCCCGTCGACTGCCTGATGCGCTCGAACAGTTTCGCGCTGTGCCGCTACACCCCCAGCCACATCGGCTGGGGCCACGGAGTAAGCGGCAACCCGGCGCTCGTCCAGGCCAGGGGGCTCGGCCAGATCGGCAACTTCGACGCCGTCGTCCCGTCGGCCTTCGCCGGGCTGACCCACGTCTGGCGGGACAACGACGCGGCTGGCTTCCCCTGGATGGCCCCGTGGCAGACGGCTCAGGAGCTCGGCCGGATCGATGCCGCCACCATGATCCAGAGCACCCTGGCCAGGCCGGGACCCCTCGAGGTCGCCGTCCGGGTCGGCTCGACGCTGTACTTCCTGTGGCGGGACTCCACCGGCGCCTTCGCCTGGCACCCGCCGACCCGCCTCGTCCAGGGGGTGGGGGGCGTTCCGTCGCTGGTGCAGAGCCGGCTGGGCACCAAGGGCAACTTCGAACTGCTCGTGCCCGCCGCGGACGTCGGCATCCTGCACCTGTGGCGCAACCATGACATCCACGGATTTCCGTGGAGCACTCCGAAGCTGTTCGGCGCGAACCTCGGGCGCGTCGACGCCGTCAGCCTCATCCACGGCACGCTGGGCGGCGGCAACGGGATGCTGGAAGCGGTCGCCCGGGTCGGCAACCGGCTCGTGCACCTCACCCGCGACAACGGGGCGGTCTGGCGCACCGGCCCCGTCTTCGCCGAGGGCGTGACGGGCAATCCGGCGCTCATCCAGAGCGCCTTCCCCGACGGCTCCCGCAACTTCGAGGTGGTCGTCCCCGCCGCGGACCGCGGGCTCATCCACTTCTACCGGAACAACGGCGCGCCCTCCCCGGGCTGGAGCGGACCGCGGCCGTTCGCACCGGAGCTGGGCCGGGTGGACGCCGTCTCGATGATCCAGAGCAACTTCGACGGGCATCTGGAGGTGCTCGCCCGCGTCGGCGACCGGCTCCACATGGTCTGGCGTTCGTCGGGCCCCGGTGCAAGCTGGTCGGTCCCCCGGCGCGTGTTCTGAGCCGCCGCGCGTGTTCTGAGCCGCCGCGCGTGTTCTGAGCCGCCGCGCGGGGTCATCCGGCCGGCGCCGCCCCGGGTGGCCGGTCGGGCGGGAGGTACCCCGGCGTGTCCCAGGGCTCACCACCTGCGGGATCGCGGCGCTTGGCGCCCCTCCGCGCCAGCCAGCCGTCGACGAACAGGCTCTCGGCTGCGGTGAGGGTCTCCCGCAGCGCCGGGGGAACCTGATCGATGAAGACCCCGCACACCCCGGGCAGGGCAGCCACCTCCGGCGCCCGGGAGGGGGGCAGCGCCACGAGAGCCAGCCGGGGGCGCAAGGCCGAGGTCACGGTGCCGAGGACGGCCAGTTCGGCCAGTGGGTCGACACCCGTGCCGGTCGAGAAGCCCCGGTCCGGCCGATGGAAGACGACCAGTAGCTCCGGCTCGGTTTCCCACACCGGGCCATTGTCCCGCGAACGAACCCGGATGGAAGGTCCCCAGGCACCGACGGTCCACCGCCCGAACCCGCGCCCGAACCCGCGCCCGGTGAGAATCACAGCCCTTCGTGGATGGACACCATGGCTACCGGGGGACAGGGTTGGGACAAACGTCCGACTCCTGGTCGTGGACCCGCCCCAGGCGGTCCTCGCCCGACCGCCGCCGGCCGCTTCCGGTCCCGTCCGGGGCCGGAGAGGGCAGGGCAGGAAGAAGGCACCGCAGTTGAGCGAGCGGCTTCCTCTGTTCCCGCTCGGGACGGTCCTGCTCCCCGGGCTGGTCCTACCCCTGGAGATCTTCGAGGAACGGTACCGGATCTTGGTGCGGAAACTGCTCGAGCAGCCCGCCGACCAGGTCCGACGGTTCGGAGTGATCGCCATCCGGCGAGGCCGGGAGGTGGGTCCGGCCCTGCCGGCGATCCACGACGTGGGCTGCACCGCCGTGCTGCGGCGCGTCCAGGAACACTCCGACGGGCGGTTCTCGCTCATCACGGTGGGCGGTGACCGGTTCCGGATCCGCACGGTGGACCGGCACAGCGAGCCCTACCTCGTCGGGGATGTCGACTACCTGCCGGACGACGTCGGCGACACCGACGACACCGACGACACCGTTCCGGCAGTCCAGCGTCTGCTCCGAACCTACGCCGACCGGCTCGCCGCCACCGGCACCGTGCAGATCTCGCTGCCGGACCTCCCCGACGACCCGATCGCCCTTTCGTACGTGATCGCCGCCGCCGCCGTCACCGACGTCACCGAACGTCAGGGGCTGCTCGCCGCGCCGGACGCGGCCAACCGACTGCGGGCCGAACGGGCGCTGCTCCGCCGGGAGATCGGCCTCCTGGAAAAGATCACCACCATCGGATCGAGCGAGTTGCGCCGGGTCGATCCCAGCCCGAACTGACCCCCGCCCGAACTGACCCCAGCCCGAACCGTGGGACGTTCGCCACCCGGGGGATCGACGCTCAGTCCCCAGCCCCGACCTCAGCCCCAGCCCCGTGGCCGGGCGCGTCGCCGGGCGCGGTCGGACCCCGCCTGTCCTCGGCGGCGTCCGACTGGGCCCGCGAGGTCACCCACAGCCCGACGAGGAGTACGAGCAGGGCGGTCACCGGCATGACAAAGTAGAGCCCGCCCGCGCGGACCTTCATGTCCACCAGGTCGGTGAGCAGCGGAGAGGCGTCCTTCGGCAGCGCGTGCAGCAGCTGGGGCGAGCGCCGCAGGTGGCCGATCCAGCCGGCGATCAGCGAGCCGCCGATACCGCCCGCGGCGAGCCCGACCGGGACCGGCCATCCCGCGTCCCGGACCCGCCAGCACGCCACGGCACCGCCGATCACGCCGGCGACCGCGCAGATCAGGGCGAACCGGACGTCGATGTCGCTCTGGACCGTAAACGCCGATTCATGCCCGTCCAACGCCACGGCAAGATCCAGATGCGGCGCGGTCGCGGCCCAGAGCAGGCCGAGCGGGAAGCCGGCGAGCGCCATCGCCGCCGCGCAGATCAGGCCGGCGACGGCCGCCGAACGAGCACCGAACGCCCGGCCCGGGTTCCGCCCGGGCGGCGCCGGTTCACCGGCCGCGGGGACGGCGATCGCCGGATCGAGGGTCGGCTGACCAGGGTGGTGCGGCCCGTCCCCGGGTGGGACGTCCCCGGGTGGGACGGACAGCGCGACCGGCTCGACTCCGCGGATGCCCGACGACCGCTCCATCATGACGCGCTTTCTGCCACTGGCTGTCTGTCTCCTCGTCCCCGGCCTACCAGCATCCCCGGCCTACCAGCGCGTTGTCGCCGACCGGCCGCAGGCCGTTGACCCTACCGCGCCGGTCGGTCCCGCAGCAGTCCTGCTACTACGCTGGCCCCGCTAACTATGACGCCCTCAGGACGTGCCGACACGGCGCAGTGCCATCGCCGCGACAGACAGCGCCACCATCCCGACGGCGGCGCAGATCCCGAGGTCGAGGACCACCTTCGCCCAGTCGACACCGGGTTGGAAGGCGGCCGCGAGGGCGTCCACCGCGTAGCTGCTGGGCAACGCGTCCCGCGCCCAGCGGCCGACCTCGGGCAGCCGGCCGGAGGGGATCACACCGAAGAACAGCACGATGCTCATTCCGAGCTGGCCGGCGACGGTCGCGAGCTCCGGCCGAGGGGCGAGCAGGCCGATCGCCGCCCCGAGCCCGGACAGGCAGATCCCGGCGAGCGCCACGACGGGCAGCAGCAGCCACAGGCCGGACAGCGGCAGCCCGTAGAGCAGCGCCCCCAGCACCGCGGTGACGACAGTGCCGGGCGCCGCGAAGGTCGCGTACGAGGCCGCCGTGCCCAGCACCACCGCGACGCCGGGCACCGGCAACGTGAGGTAGTAGTCCAGGGCACCGGCCGCCCGCAGCGCCCCGAACCGCTGGGCCAGCAGGTTCAACGCGACGAAGGCGACCACGAGCACCGTGGAACCCGCCACGACCTGCCCGGCGGCCGTGGTGTCGCCGACGTCGAGGATCCCGCGCAGCAGCACGAGGATCCCGACCGACTGGAACGACGCGACGAACAACAGGGGGATCCGTCCCACCTTGGAGCGGGCGAGCTGCCCGCGGTAGACCGCACCGAACGCGGTGCGGAACGACGTCGGCGGCGGCAGCTGCGGCGGGGCACTGCTCGGCGGGGCGGAGGCCGACACCGGCCGCGTGGCGGGAGCCGGGCGGCCATCCGCGACCGATGGCGCCGGCACCCCGGGTGCCCCGCCACCGGGTGCCCCGCGCGCGTCCGGAACGACGGTCACCGGAAAATCACGATCATGCGCGCTCCAGGTCCCGCGACCTGCCGCCGAGGGTGAGGTACACGTCCTCCAGCGAGGGGGTGGCGAGACTGAAATCGTCCAGCGCGGCGAACGCCGGGCCGGCGGTCAACCGGCCGAGGGCGTCACGGGCCGCGGCCGGAGCCAACCGGATGGTCCACCGCCGTCCGTTGACCACGGCGAGCGCGGCCAACGTCGCGACGGTGGGGTCGTCCGCGGGCGGGTCGTGGCGCCACGCGAGGTCGAGCCGGACGTCACCGGACAACGATGCCTTGAGCTGGCCCGGAGTGTCGCAGGCGATCACCCGCCCGGCATCCAGGACGGCGACCCGGTCAAGCACCGACTCCGCCTCGAGGACGTTGTGCGTGATCAGCAGGACGGTGACACCGACGGTGTCCCGGCGACGTTGCAGCGCCGACCACACGGCCCGCCGGGCGACGGGGTCGAGGCCGGTGGTCGGCTCGTCGAGGACGAGCATCGGCCGGTCCCCCACCAGGGTGGTAGCGACACACGCCAGCCGGCGTTGCCCACCGGACAGCTTCGACAGCGGGCGATGCGCCACCGCCTCCAGACCGAGCTCGCCGAGCACGGCGTCACGGACCGCCCGCACGGCGGAGCGGGGGACGCCGCGCATGCGGGCGGTGGTCGCCACGGCGGTGGCGACCGGCAGCTCGGCCAGCGCGAGATCGTCCTGGCCCAGATAGGCGGCGAGCCGGGCCGGCAGACCGCGGGCGGCCAGCACGTCGCGGCCAAAAAGGGTAATCGTGCCCGCGTCCGGCCGCAGCAGACCCATCAACTGGCGGACCAGCGTGGTCTTCCCGGCGCCGTTCGGCCCGAGCACCCCGAACACCTCGCCCTGCCGGACGTCGAGATCGATCCGATCATTGGCGAGAACGGCATGCTCACCCGTCCCGTGCCGCCGGGTGAGCCCGCGGACCGCGTAGCTCAACACATCGACCATTGTCGCAGTCGGAGCCGGTCGATGGTCCCGGGCCGACAACGGGCGCTGATCACACCGCGCTGCTCATCCACACCACGACGTCGAGCATCCGCAGCGGGGTGATCGGGGGACCCGCGACGGGTACCAGCGCCCCGAGCCGGCGGAACTCCTCGGCGTTCTCCCGCAGGTCGTACTGCATCGCGCGGATGAGCAGGCCCATGTACTGCCGCCAGGACCGCCCGTCCCGCGGCGACGGCGGGACGCAGTCCTCGTGCTGGTAGAAGATCCTCACCTTGGAGTCGAACAACGGGACCAGGGCGGGCCGCTTGCGGTGCAGCACCTTGGCGATGAGGGAGCCCTTGACGTCCCGGTCGGAGACGTCCGGGTCGTCGAGGGGGTCGTAGAGCGCGGCGACCAGATCGAGGGTGACCTCGTCGGCCTCGATGAGCTCGATGCCGGGAGGAAGCCTGTCCAACGCCCGCTGCAGCAACGGCATCAGCGCGGTGAGCGTGTGCATCCGATCCAGGTCCACGTGGACGCCGAGCAGGCACGGGGCCAGGAGATCCCCGGTGCACAGCAGATCCGGATCACTATTGGTGACCAGGCCGTCGTAGTACGGGTAGGCGTAGCGCAGACCTCGCTTGCGCGGCCCCAGGTACTCCTCGAGCAGGCTCTCCGCGTCGAAGACCTCCCGGGTGCCCTTCGCCAGCTTCAACCTGGGTCTCCTCATCATGATCCGTGAACTCCCCGGCCGGTCGCAACCCCAGGTGACGAAGCCGGTCTCGCCCCTCATCCTCTCCTGTCCCGGTCGACGATGGCGCAGGGGTCGGATGCCACGCCAGAACGGTCACCGTCCGCCACCCGTGCCCGGCACGCCGTCCGATCATGCGGACGGCTCAACCGGATCAGCGACGGTCCGGGGACAGTGGGATGAATCTCACACCCGGCGGCCCGCTTCCCGGTGGGGCCGGATCCACCACCCGCACCCGGGGATCGGTTTCGAGCTGCGAGAGCCGGCAGGCCGGGGCGCGGACCACCACGGCGAACAGACACCCGCACCCGGCCCGCAGGTCGTTCGCCGCCCGCCGCTCGCGGTCGGCGGCGGCGGTGTTGCCGACCTGTGTGTCGGCGGCGGCTCGGGCGTCCGCCTGGGCCGCCGCCGACCCGAAGGCCGCCCGGACGTCGGCCACCGGATCGCGCACGACGGCCTGCTCCTGTTCACCCCCGATACCGGCGGTGAAGAACACCTGGACGGTCCGGAAGTCGCCGAACACCTCGAGCAGGTCGGCGGGGGTGCGGGGCGCGGTGAGACTGGCCACGGCGTAGAGATCGGCGCCGGGGGCGGCCGAGGTCAGCAACGCGAGGTTCTGCCGGCTGGCGCCGAGGTAGTCGGCGACCGGGTCGTTCGGCCCGGGGCCGATCGTCACCGCGGGCAGCGCGGGCGCCACCGGCTGGTCGGGCGCCGCCGGCTGGTTCGCGGACGTCGCTGCCTGCTCGGTCGCCGAGGAGGACGGTCCGGACGACGGAGCATGATCGACGCCCTGCAGGATCGCGGCCGTCGCGCTCACCACGATCAACGCGACGAGTCCGAGGACGAGCATCCGGACGCCCCAGTCCACCACCCCGCCGGGCGTGACTCCGGCCACGTCGAGCAGGGCCGGCGGACCGTCATCGTCGTCGGAGCCGGCAGGCGAGGGCCGGACCCGGTCCCGGGTCCGGCGGACCCGACCGATCTCCCGCTCCGCCAGGCCCACCATCCACGCCCGGACGATCGCGATCGCGCGAGAGGTCGCCGGCAGCGTGCGGGCGTCGACCCGATCGAGCAGCGCCCCCAACCCGTGGACCGGTGGGCGCACGGTGGACCACCCCCGGCAGGCGGGGGCCGGGGCCGGCACCGCTCCCCCGGGTGCCGCGGGAGCGGGCACCGGCGCCGAGGTCGCCTCCCCGAGCGTCGCCGGCTCCGTCATGGCTGGTCCCGCAGCCGTTCCACCGCCTCGGCCAGGTCAGCCGGGTCCGGACTGGTGAACTCGACCCGTCCGCCGTGACCGGGATGATCGAAGGACAGCCGCGCCGCGTGCAGCCACTGGCGGGTCAGGCCGAGCCGCTCGGCGAGCGTGGGATCGGCCCCGTAGGCGAGATCCCCGACACACGGGTGCCGCAGGGCGGACATGTGCACCCGGATCTGGTGGGTGCGCCCGGTCTCCAATCGCACGGACAGCAGGGAGGCGGCCCGGAACGCCTCCTGGAGGTCGTAGTGGGTGATACTCGGCTTGCCGTCCGCGACGACGGCGAACAGCCCCGGCCGGCGCGGATGCCGGTCGATCGGGGCGTCCACGGTGCCCCGCAGCGGATCGGGATGGCCCTGCACCACGGCCCGGTAGCGCTTGTCCACCGTACGGTCACGAAACGCCCGTTTCAGCAGGGTATATGCGCGCTCGCTCTTGGCGACCACCATCACCCCGGTGGTACCGACGTCGAGACGGTGCACCACCCCCTGACGCTCGGCCGCGCCCGAGGTGGAAATGCGGTATCCCGCGGCGGCCAACGCCCCGATCACGGTCGGTCCGGTGAAGCCGGGCGCCGGATGGACGGCGACCCCGACCGGCTTGTCCACCACGATGATGTCGTCGTCGTCGTAGAGAATGCCGAGAGCCTCGACCGGCGTGGGTTCCACCGCCACCGGACGCGGCGGAGCGGGCAGCCGGACCTCCAGCCAGGCACCGCCGCTGACCCGGTCGGACCGGCCCCGGACCTTCCCGTCGAGGCTCGCCTGGCCGTCGTCGACGAGCGCGGCGGCCACGGTCCGCGACAGCCCGAACATCCTCGCGATCGCCGCGTCGAGACGGACGCCGTCGAGCCCGTCCGGGACCGGCAGGGACCGCAGGTCACCGCCCGTGATGGTCACTGCCCCCGCCGGGGGGATGATGCTCGGCGTAGCGCGTGCCGTCCAGACCCACGCCGCGCAGGGACAGGATGACCGCGAGCACGCCGCCGCAGACGATCGCGGAGTCGGCCACGTTGAAGATGGGCCAGTAGTGGAGGTGGACGAAGTCCACGACGTGACCGCGCAGGGGACCGGGCGCGCGGAAGAGGCGGTCGGCGAGGTTGCCCACCGCCCCGCCGAGCAGGGCGCCGAGCACGAGAGCCCACCCCACCGACCGCAGCCGGCGGGCGGTGAACACCACCACCGCGACCACGGCCAGGGCGACCAGGCTGAGTAGCACCGTCGCGCCGCCCGCGAGGCTGAAGGCCGCTCCGGAGTTGCGGGTGAGCTCCAGGTCGAGCAGGCCGGGGATGACCTCGACAGGCCCCCGGTCAGACAGGGTGGCCACCGCGACATGCTTGGTGAGGATGTCCGACAGCAGGACGATCGCCGCCGCGACCGTCAGCGTGGCCACCGCCCGGCGGGAACCGACGGTAGGGCGAGCCTCGTCCCGCCCGTGCGGCACCGGCGTCGACCCCCCGGGCGGGGCCGAGGGCTTCGTCGACATCGCCGGCGCGACGGACCCCGCGCCCGGGGTGACGCCCCCCGGCGCGGTCACCGCGTGATCGACGGGATCTTCGGACACACCGCTCCCGATGGTCGGCACCTCTCCTACCGGACCACTCTACGGCCCCGAGTCCCGACGATGAACCGGCCGCGCGGCGAAGGGCCGAGCCGGGGACGGGACCACTCGTCCCGCTGAGCTACGCTGATGGACAGCGGTACGGCGTGGACGGGGACGAGTAGCGGCGGGCGCAGCCCGAGCGAGCCGGGGTCGGTGGAAGCCCGGTGGCCAGCGCGTCGCGAAGATCACCCCCGAGCCGCCGGAAGAACGGAATCCGGTCGACCATCGGGTCCCCAGTAGATCCGGCCGCCGCGAGGACAACGAGGGGCCATCCCTCGGCCCGATCCGGCCGAGCGGGTGCGCAAGGAGGGTGGTACCGCGGTACCCCCGGTCCGGGTAGGACAGGCGGCCGGCGCATCGGCCGGATGGTCACGCCCGGGACCGGTGAGGCGTCGTCCCTCCGTTGGAGAACCAGCCCGACGGAGATTACGACTATGGAGACCGGGTCCCCACGATGAGCACCCCTCTGCGGCATCCCACCTTCGCTCCGCTGCCCGCCCAGGTGGACCTGCCCGCCCTGGAGCGGGAGACGTTGGCCCGCTGGCGCGACACCAAGGTGTTCCACCGTTCGCTGGAGGCCACCGCGGACCGCCCGCTGTGGGTTTTCTACGAGGGCCCACCCACCGCCAACGGCAGGCCGGGGGCGCACCACGTGGAGGCCAGGGTCTTCAAGGACCTGTTCCCCCGCTACCGGACGATGAAGGGCTACCACGTTCCCCGGCGGGCGGGCTGGGACTGCCACGGGCTGCCCGTCGAGCTCGCGGTCGAGAAGGAGCTCGGCTTCACCAGCAAAAACGACATCGAGGCGTTCGGCATCGCCGAGTTCAACGCCCGGTGCCGCGAGTCGGTGCTGCGCCATGTCGCGGACTTCTCCGCGATGACCGAGCGGATGGGCTATTGGGTCGACCTCGATGGCGCCTACCGCACCATGGACACCAGCTACGTCGAGAGCGTCTGGTGGTCGCTCAAGCAGATCTTCGACCAGGGCCTGCTGGTCGAGGACTTCCGGGTCACCCCGTACTGCCCGCGCGACGAAACGCCGCTTAGTGACCACGAGGTGTCCCAGGGCTACTCGGACGTCGACGACCCCTCGGTCTACGTCCGTTTCCCGCTCGTCGCCGACGCCCTGGGCCTCGCCGGGCAGGGTGCGCAGCTGCTGGTATGGACGACGACCCCGTGGACGCTGGTGTCGAACACGGCGGTGGCCGTTCACCCGGAGGTGGAGTACGTCCTGGCCCGCGCGGGGGACGGGGAGTTGTTCGTCGTCGCCGAACCACTGGTCACCGCGGCCCTCGGCGAGGACGCCGAGATCGTCGAGCGGTTCCGCGGGGCGGAGCTGGCCGGTGCCCGCTACACCCGCCCGTTCGAGCTGCTGGCGGCCGAGCGGTTCGCGGCCGGCACCGGCGTCCCGCACTCGGTCGTGCTCGCCGACTACGTGACGACCACGGATGGCACGGGCCTGGTCCACCAGGCGCCAGCGTTCGGCGCGGAGGACCTCGCGGTCTGCCGGGCGAGCGGGCTGCCGGTGGTGAACCCGATCGGGACGGACGGTCGCTTCCTCGCCGACGTCCCCCTGGTCGGCGGGATGTTCTTCAAGGATGCCGACGCGCCGCTGACCGCCGACCTGCGCGAGCGGGGCCGGCTGTGGCGGGCGTCGACGTATACGCACAGTTATCCGCACTGCTGGCGCTGTCACACACCGTTGATCTACTATCCGCTGCCGTCCTGGTACATCCGGACCACCGCCATCCGCGACGAGCTGCTGGCGCAGAACGAGCGGACGACCTGGCACCCCGAGCGGATCAAGACCGGTCGGTACGGCGAGTGGCTGCGCGGCAACGTCGACTGGGCGCTGTCCCGCAACCGATACTGGGGGACACCGCTGCCGGTCTGGCGCTGCGACGACGACCCCACCCACCTGGTGTGCGTCGGGTCACTCGCGGAGCTCTCCGAGCTCGCCGGGCGGAACCTGGCCGACCTCGACCCGCACCGCCCGTTCGTCGACGAGGTCACCGGGACCTGCCCGACCTGTGGCGGCGCCTCGCACCGGGTGCCCGAGGTGATCGACGTCTGGTATGACAGCGGCGCGATGCCGTTCGCCCAGTGGGGCGCCCCGCACCACAACCTCGCGGCGTTCACCCGGCAGTACCCGGCGCAGTACATTTGCGAGGCGATCGACCAGACCCGCGGCTGGTTCTACACGATGATGGCGGTCGGCACGCTGGTGTTCGGCCGCTCCTCCTACGAGACGGTGCTCTGTCTCGGCCTGCTCCTGGACGCCGACGGCCGCAAGATGAGCAAGCATCTCGGCAACGTGCTCGATCCCTTCGAGCTGTTCGAGCGGCACGGCGCGGACGCGGTCCGCTGGCTGATGCTCGCCGGCGGCTCGCCGTGGGCGGACCGCCGGGTGAGTCACGAGGCGATCGAGGACATCGTCCGCAAGGTCCTGCTCACCTACTGGAACACCTCGTCCTTCTTCGCTCTCTATGCCGGGGCAGCCGGCTGGCGCCCAGGCGCGGACCCGGCCGCGGACCCGCGCGCGACACCGCCGGCCCGACGGCACGTGCTGGACCGCTGGGCGCTGTCCGAGCTCGCGGCCACCGTCGCCGAGGTGGACGATGCGCTGGAGAACTTCGACTCGCTGCGGGCCGGGCGGCGGATCGCCCGGTTCGTCGACGACCTGTCCAACTGGTACGTCCGCCGGTCCCGCCGCCGGTTCTGGGCCGGCGACGCCGACGCCCTGAGCACCCTGCACACCTGCCTGGACGCGCTGACCCGGGTGATGGCGCCGTTCACGCCGTTCCTCACCGACTGGCTGTGGTCACGGCTGTTCGCCGACGCATCCCCGCGGACCCCCGACTCGGTGCACCTGGCCGCCTGGCCCGAGCTCCCGGCGGGGCTGCACACGCCGGAGCTCTCGGAGCAGATGGATCTCGTCCGGCGGATCGTGGAACTCGGCCGCGCCGCCCGGGCCGCCAGCGGGGTGCGCACCCGCCAGCCGTTGCCGCGGGCGGTCGTCGGCGCGAGTGCCTTTGACGAGCTCTCCCCCGAGCTGATCGCGCAGATCACCGAGGAGCTCAACGTGACCACGGTGGAGCCGGCGACCTCGGAGGTCGTCGACATCTCGGTGAAGCCGAACTTCCGGGCGCTGGGGCGGCGCTTCGGCAGGAACACCAAGGCGGCCGCCGCGGCCATCGCGGCCGCCGGTCCTCCCGTCAACGGACGGCTCACCGTCACCGTTGACGGGGAGGACGTCGAGCTGTCCGGGGACGAGCTGATCATCACGGAGACGCCGCGGCAGGGCTGGGCGGTCACCGCCGAGTCCGGGCTCTCCGTCGCCCTCGACCTGGAGATCTCCCCGCAGCTCGCCCGCGCCGGGCTCGCCCGCGACGTCGTCCGGGTGCTCCAGGACGCGCGCAAGGCGGCGGGGCTGGAGATCACCGACCGGGTGGACGTCTCCTGGGCGGCGACGCGCGAGGAGACCGCGCTCGCTCTGCGTACCCACGGTCAGACGGTGGCCGAGGAGGTGCTGGCGGTCTCCTTCACCGAGGCGGCCCGCACGGAGCTACCTGCGGCGCAGCCGCGCGAGACGGCAGCCCGCTCGGCGGCCGAGGAGCTGGGCCTGGCGTTCACGCTCACCCGGCACGAGACGACCGGCGGCTGAGACCGAGGCCCGGGGTCAGCGAGAGGCCCGGGGCCAGCGAGAGGCCCGGCGTACTGCTCCCGCCGGGAGCAGCGCCGCGGCGGCCAGCGTCAAGATCAGGGACGCATAGACGAAACCGCTGCCGGCGAGGATGCCGACCACCGCAAGAACCGTACACAGAGCAAGAACCGCTCCACAAAGCGTCAGCATCTCTCGATCACCCCATCACGAGACCGGCCGTCCGCGCCGGTGCCGAGGGCCACGCCGGACCCGCCGAGGGCCGCGCGGTGGATGATCAGAACTCCTGCATTCCCGGGGCGTCCCGCCGGGTGGCGTCCATGTCCGGCCGGCCGTGACCGTTGTCGCGGGCCATGGCGGCGCCGGCGGGCAGGGGCGGACCGGGCGGGAAGGTCGGCTGGTGGGCGGGGCTCTGCGCAGCGCCACTGGGCCCCATGCCCACCGCGGGCGGTGTGGGTCCACCACCCGGGTTGAGGCCCGGCCGCGGAGGCCCGCCGGCACCGACGGCCGGCTGGGTCGGCATGCCGTCCAGGTCCCGCAGCTGCATCTCCAGGTAGGCCCGCAGCCGGGTGCGGTACTCCCGCTCGAACGCCCGAAGCTGCTCGACCTGGCCCTCGAGACGACGCTTGTCGTCCTCCAAGCCGCCGAGCTGCTCGGCCACGTGCGCCCGGGCCTCACCGATGATGCGGTCCGCGTCCGCCCTCGCCTCGCGGCGGGCGCGTTCGGACTCCGCGCGCGCCTCGCGCAGCGCCTCGTCCGCCGTGCGCTGGGCCAGCACGAGGGTACGGGCGACCCGCTGCTCGATGTCGGCCTCCACCTGCGGGTTGCCGCCGGCCCGGGCGGGCGGTCCGGAGGTACCCACCGCCGAGATCACCGTGGTGGGGGCGCCACCCTGCTGCGGCGCGGGGGGCTGCGGCTGCTGGCCCCGCTCCCGGGCAGCCTGGGCGGCCTGGGCCTGCGCCTGGGCGATCTGGCGACGCGCCTCGTCGAGCTGGCGGCGCAGGCCCTGGTTCTCCTCGAGGATCTGCGCGGGCACGCCCGGACCACCACCGCCGGAACGCCGGGCCTCGTCGAGCTGCCGGCGCAGGTCGCTGTTCTCGTCCAGCAGCCGCGTCAGCTCGGCCTCGACCTCGTCGAGGAAGGTGTCGACCTCATCCTCGTTGTAGCCCGTGCGAAACCTCGTCGGACTGAAGACCTTGTTCTGAACGTCCTGTGGTGTCAGAGCCACGTCGCCTCCTCGTGCGGCATCGCCGCTCCCCGAAGAGAGGGCGGTCTGCGGGCAGTCTGCCGCGCCCGCGCTCGCGGTGTGCACAACAACCCCGTCACAGCCTCTGCGCATAGCTTCGAAGCACGATGACCACTAGGAAGAGCAGCAGGAACCCGAGGTCAAGCGCAACGCTACCCACCCGCAACGGCGGAAGAAATCGCCGGATGAATCGTAACGGAGGGTCAGTTACCGTGTACACGATCTCGAAGACCAGTACCAGCGGGCCGGTCGGGCGGAACGATCGGCTGAGGGCAAGAACCAGATCGATGATCCATCGTGCTATCAGGAGCAACAGATAGACCGTCAGCACCCAAAAGATCAAGCTTCCTACTGTGCTGATGGTGCTCTCTCCTGAGAAACGGGGGGGACGCGAACGCCCCCTGACTATGACTGGTTGTAGAACCCACCCTCGCGGATGCGTCGCTTGTCCGTCTCGGTGACCTCGACGTTGTGCGGCGAGAGCAGGAAGACCTTGTTTGTCACCTTCTCGAGGTCGCCCCGCAGCCCGAAGATCAGACCTGCGGCGAAGTCGACCAGCCGCTTGGCGTCGGCATCGTCCATGTCGGTGAGGTTCATGATAACGGGCGTCCCGTCCCTGAACTCCTCGCCGATCTGGCGCGCCTCATTGTAGCTGCGTGGCTGAAGCGTGGTGATCCGGTAGGGGTGCGACTCCTCCACCGCGGCCACCCTGCGCATCGGCACGGGACCGGCGGGACGCAGCGGTTCGACCGGTGGACGTCGCGGCATGGCGACCGGCTCCTCACGTGCGTCTATCCGACGGACCGTACGGTCCATCGGAACCGGTTCGTGCATAGCACGCCGGTCGTCACGACCGACCGCACGACCGTCGTCATAGTCGTCGTCGAGATAGTCCTCATCCTCCTCGGCCAGACCGAGGTAGACCATCGCCCTGCGCCCGAGCCCCATGGGCGCGACTCTAAGGGACACCAGGCCGTTCACCGAACAAAGCGGTGCCGATCCGAAGGTGTGTCGCGCCTTCGGCCACAGCGTCCTCAAGATCTCCCGACATGCCGGCACTGATGACGGTGGCCTGGGGATGCCCCACCTTCAGGCGTTCCGCCACCTCACGCAGTCGCGCGAACGCAGGTCGTGGCTGCCCCCTCCGGGGGGCGACAGCCATCACGCCTCGCAGGGCCAGTCCCGGCGCCTCCTCGACAAGATCGGCCAGGGCGGAAAGGCCGGCCGGATCGATCCCTCCGCGCCTCGAGCCGGCGATCGACGCGCCGATCTTCCCATCGGAAGCACCAGGGAGGTCCAACGAGACCTGGAGACAGATCGACAGCGGGCGGCCGCGTTCCATTGCCAGCCGGGAGAGCACTGGCACCAGGCTCACCCGATCCACCGACTGCACCCAATCCGCCCAACGAAGAACGGATCTGGCCTTGTTGCGCTGCAGTTGTCCCACGAAATGCCAGATCGGATCGTCGGAACCGGTGGCACCGGAGGACAGGCCGTCACCGGTTCCCTTGGCCGGGACGCTCCGTTCCCCGCCGATCAGCCGGGTGACGAGACTCACCTTCGGCCCGGCCTCCTGCTCCCGGTTCTCGGCGAAGTGCCGCACCCCGAGCGTGTGCATCATCACAACATCCTGGGGTGGGTAGGTTTTACTGACCGCAATGAGGGTGAGGTGGTCCGGATCACGGCCCGCGGCCCGGGCCGCCCCCGCGATCCGAGCCCGGACCTCGGCCAGCCGCTGCGTCAACCGGTCCAGGCGCGCCGGATCGAGCTCGATCGGGGCGGGCCGGTCCGGGGCGGGCCGGTCCGGGGCAGGCCGGTCCGGGGCAGGCCGGTCCGGGGCAGGCCGGTCCGGGGCAGGCCGGTCCGGGGCAGGCCGGTCCGGGGCAGGCCGGTCCGGGTCGAACGGTCCGTCGGACTCCCCCGAGCCGGATGCGCCATGCCTCGCGGGCATCTCGGGCCGGTGGATCATGGCGTCGGCCCGAGCCAGGCCAGACCGGCGAAGCGTCCCGTCCGACCCTCTCGACGGTAGGAGTAGAGCTCCGGATCCTCGGCGGTGCATCGAGCAGAAATTGTTATATCGGTCACACCGGCGGCGGCGAGTTGACGACGGATACCGGCACGCAGGTCGATCGCCGCGGTGCCGACGCGGGTGGTGGCCGCACTCCCCGGCACCTGGGTATCCACCTCGCAACGAAGATCCTCCGGCACCTCGTAACAGCCGGCACAGATACATGGACCGATGGTGACACGGAGCTCGTCCCGGGCGGCGCCGAGCCGCTCGAGGGCCCCAAGAGTGGCGTGTATCACGCCACTGGCCATCCCAACCCGGCCGGCGTGCGCCACTCCCACCACCGCGGGGGCCTCGAACAGCACCGGTGCGCAGTCGGCAACCATCACGGCGAGCACGAGGCCGGGGACATCGGTCACCAGCGCGTCCGCCTGTGGAGGCGGCCCGTGCCGACGCAACACGGCGACCTGCCTCCCATGCACCTGCCGCATGTACTGGACCGGCATCCGCAGCCGGTCGACGAGCCGGCGTCGGTTGACGGCGACGGCCTCGTCGGCATCCCCGACGTGGTCGCCCAGATTGAGTCCCTCGAACGGCGGGTCGCTGACCCCGCCCGAGCGCGAGGTGACGAGAACCGGCATGCCGGAAGTCTGCCTGGCACCGGCTACTTGAGGAAGTCCGGCACGTCCAACTCGTCGTCGTCGGCCACCGGCCGCACCGGCCGGCGAGGCGGGTAGGTCGGCCGGGGAGCAGTGCGCGGCGGCTCCGGGCGGTGCTGACCATAGGCCTGATCGACCGGCGGCTCCACCGGTTCACGGTTCGGCGGGGCGAGGCGAGACTCGATCGTCGGGATCACGGTCGATTCGGCCGTGGCGGCCGCAGCGGGTTCGTTCGAGGCCGGCGCCCCCGGCAGCGGTTCCGGGTGGTAATGACCGACGTTCGACGGCGCGATCGGCGGCGGGGGTGCCTGCAGGTAGCTCGGTGTGGGCGGCGGGACCGGCGCGACGGGCGGGGGCGCGGCGGGGGTGGCGGGGGCGGCGGGCGGCGTCCGAGACGGGACTGTGGAGATCGTCGGCAGCGGCGGCAGGATCGTTGTCGCGGGCGAGGTGGCCGGGGCGGCCACCGTCGGCGGCCCGGCAGCCGACCCGCCGGCCGGCCCCGGCGGGCGCCGCTGCCCCGCCGCGTTGAGGGTGCGGGTCCGCCGGTCCTGGACGGTGTCGAAGCCGGCGGCGATGACCGTCACCCGCACCTCGTCCCCGAGTGCGTCGTCGATGACCGCACCGAAGATGATGTTCGCTTCCGGGTGGGCCGCGTCGGCGACCAGCTCGGCGGCCGCGTTGATCTCGAACAGGCCGAGGTCCGACCCACCCGAGATGTTGAGCAGCACCCCCTGAGCCCCGTCCATGCTCGCCTCGAGCAGGGGGGACGCGATGGCCTGTTCGGCGGCGACGGTGGCCCGGTCGTCGCCGCGGGCCCGTCCGATGCCCATCAGGGCGCTGCCGGCATGGGACATGACCGTCTTGACGTCGGCGAAGTCCAGGTTGATCAGGCCGGGCGTGGTGATCAGGTCAGTGATGCCCTGGACACCGGAGAGCAACACCTGGTCGGCGCTGCGGAAGGCGTCGAGAACGCTGATGTCCCGGTCCGTCATCGCCAGCAGACGGTCGTTCGGGATGACGATGAGGGTGTCGACCTCATTACGCAAAGTGTCGATACCGGTGTCGGCCTGAGTGGCCCGGCGCCGACCCTCGAAGGTGAACGGCCGGGTGACCACACCGATGGTGAGTGCTCCGAGGGAGCGGGCGACGTTCGCGACGACCGGCGCACCGCCGGTACCCGTGCCACCACCCTCACCCGCGGTGACGAAGACCATGTCGGCCCCCTTGAGGACCTCCTCGATCTCCTCCCGGTGATCCTCGGCAGCCTGGCGGCCGACCTCGGGGTCGGCTCCGGCGCCGAGGCCTCGGGTGAGCTCACGGCCGACATCGAGTTTCACGTCGGCGTCGCTCATGAGCAGGGCCTGGGCATCGGTGTTGATGGCGATGAACTCGACGCCCTTGAGACCGACTTCGATCATCCGGTTGACGGCGTTGACGCCACCACCACCGATCCCGACGACCTTGATGACCGCGAGATAGTTCTGTGGGGCAGCCATGCGGTGTCGGTCCTCCAGCGGCGTCGGTGGTCGGACGGGGGTTACCCCGCCCCTGCGCCGCCGCGGGAAGGCG
The DNA here is from genome assembly GCF_000685765.2 of Frankia sp. BMG5.23. Classification (NCBI taxonomy): domain Bacteria; kingdom Bacillati; phylum Actinomycetota; class Actinomycetes; order Frankiales; family Frankiaceae; genus Frankia; species Frankia sp. BMG5.23. Next base: position 102,231 of record NZ_JDWE01000007.1, on the reverse strand, counting down.
GAGCCGCGCGGCGAGCGAGGAAAGCAGTCGAAGTCTCAACCTTCACCGTCAGCTAGACGGTTACAGTTATGTCAACTTCCGACTGTGGATCGGACAGTAGGCACGGCTTCGGCGGTGGTCAAGGACGCTGTCGGCGCGTCACGACTTTCCCCGCATGGTGGCTTCGCCACAATGCGGGGACCCCCGCCCCGGAAGGAGTCTGTGGTAACCGTGACTCGCCTCCGGCGACCTTCCCGGCGCAGCCGACGGGGGCTTCGTCTCAATGTACGGACCCCGATCAATGTACGGATCCCGACGCCTGGCCGTGCCACGGATCAAGAGACCTCACCACCACCGGGGCCGATGATGGTGTACTGCCTCCCGTGACCGGTCAGCGCACCCAGCACGTCCATTTCCTCGGCATCGGAGGCAGCGGCCTGTCTCCGCTGGCCCAGATCCATCTCGCGGGCGGCGGGACGGTGAGCGGCAGTGACTCCGAAGACTCGCCCCGGGTGGCGACCCTACGCGCACGGGGGGTACCGATCCGGATCGGGGCCACGCCCGGTCCGGCCGCCTTCGCCGCCGAGCTCGCCGGTGCGGATGTCGTGGTCGCGTCCAGTGCGCTGCCCGACGACCATCCGGAGATCGTCGCCGCCCGCGCGCTCGGTCTGCCCGTGCGCCGCCGTTCGGAATGGCTACCGGAGCTCACCGCCGGCTACCGGCTGGTCGCCGTCGCCGGTTCGCACGGCAAGTCGACCACCTCGGCGATGCTCACCCTGGTCCTGCGCGCCGCCGGGCTGGATCCCACGGCGGTCATCGGCGCGGAGGTGTCACAGCTGGGAGGGAACGCGCTGGCCGGCTCCGGCGACGTCTTCGTCCTGGAGTCCGACGAGTACGGCGGCGCCTTCGCGGGCCTCGACCCGAGCATCGCCGTCATCACCAACGTCGAGTGGGAGCACCCTGACGTCTTCCCCGACGAGGCATCGGTCCGGACGGCCTTCGCCGCGTTCGCCCGACGGGTCCGGCCGGGTGGACGACTGGTCGTCTGCGGAGATCATCCCGGGGTGGTCGCCGTCCTCACCGAGCTGGGTCGCCAGCGGCCCGGCAATGACGTCGCGGTGAATGACGTCGCGGTGATCGACTACGGCTTCGGTGCCGAACGCCACTGGCGCGCCGTCGACGTCGTCACCACCGCGGGGGACGACATGACCAGGGCGACCGTCCTGCGGGCCGGTCAGGAGATCGGCGCGCTGACCCTGACGGTACCCGGCCGGCACTCGGTGCTGAACGCGCTCGCGGTCCTCGCCACCGCCACCGAGCTGGGAGTCGCTCCCGCCCAGACCCTCACCACCCTGACGACCTTCACCGGCGCGGCCCGACGGTTCGAGTTCGTGGGCTTCTGGAACGGCCCCGCCGACAGCACCGGCGTCGGACCCGCCGGAGGTCCGGGCAGCCTGGAGGTGATCGACGACTACGCGCATCATCCGACGGAGGTCCGTCTGACGCTCGCCGCGGCCCGTTCACGGGCTCGGGGACGGCAGATCTGGACGGTACTCCAGCCACATACGTTCAGTCGGTTCGCCGCGCTACTGGACGACTTCGCGGCCGCGTTCAGCGACGCCGACCGGGTGTACGTCACCGACATCTATGCCGCCCGCGAGACCGACGACCTCGGTCTGCATGCCGTCGACCTGGTCAAGCGGGTGAGCGAGCCGGCGGCAACATACTACGTGTCCTGGCCCGAACTCGTCGAACGACTCGCCACGGACGTCCGCGTCACCCTGAGCGACGAGGCGTCGCGGGGGATCCTGCTGCTCACGCTCGGAGCGGGAACGATCACCACGGTCGGTCCCCGGCTGCTGGCCGCCCTGGGCTTCTCGGCGGCCGGTTGACCGTTGCATGTGAGCGTCCAATGGCGCTCTCATGCCGCCTTACCTCGCCGCGACGGGTACTCCCCCACGGCCGTCCGAACGGCGGTGAGGTACCGCGGTGGGGTACCGTCGAAAACAAGAAGGGCTTCAATTCTCTCGTACAAAGAAGTGCCATCCGATGCCCGTGAGACGGCGCCTCCTCCCCGGCGTGAAAGCGGCACCGCGCCGCGGACCCGTAACGCCGACGCGACGTCCCGGGCGATGATCCTGCCGGCTGTTGCCCGGCGTCGATGGTTGACTGCCGCAACACGCCCCCGCCGGCATGGCCGGCGGCGACAGGTGAGGATCGAGACGATGGCCGACACGCAGGACCCGCGCAGACCTGGCTTCGACGTCAGGGCGGTCAATCAGACCGTGATCGCCGAGTACCGGGCGACTGGCGGCGTGTTGGAGAAGACGCTGCCCGGTTCCAGGCTGGTGCTCGTGACGACGACCGGGCGGCGCAGCGGGAAGGAGCACACCACCCCGCTGGGGTACGTCATGGACGGCGGTCCCGGCCGCATCGTCGTCTTCGCGTCCAACATGGCCGCCCCACGGCATCCGGACTGGTACCAGAACCTGACGGCCGAGCCGAAGGTCGTGGTGGAGCTCGGCACCGACCGGTTCGAGGCCGAGGCGTTGACCGCCACCGGGGACGAGCGGCAGCGGCTCTACGAGGCACTGGTCGAGACGATGCCGGGGATCCGCGGCCACCAGGAGCAGGTGGAACGGGAGATCCCGGTGGTCGTGCTGGTCACGCTGTGATAACCGGCCAGCGTTGGACACCCCCTGGCTGTCCAGCGGCCGGGGACGGCGGAGCGGTCAGGGAGCCGCGTGCCGCGGGCGGGATCGCCGCCGGGTGGCGGCGGCGTCCCGGATCATGGCGACGATCGCGGCGGCGGCCTGGGGATGGCCGCTGCCGGCGCAGGCGGCCGACATCTTCGCCAGCCGTTCGGCGGAGATGAGCACCGGCAGCGCGTTCTCGAGCAGCCAGGACGCGCTGAGCTCGGCGTCGTCGACGAGGAGACCACCGCCGGCCTCCACCGTCGGCAGCGCGTTGCGGCGCTGCTCACCGTTGCCGTGCGGCAGGGGGACGTACACCGCCGGGAGCCCCGCCGCGGCGAGTTCCGCGCATGTCATCGCGCCCGACCGGCACAGGGTCATGTCGGCCGCGGCGTAGGCCGAGGGGATGTGGTCGAGGTACGGCCGCAGCTCGTATGGCGTGGGCAGGTCGAGGGGCAGCGCCGCGGCGACCTCGTCGAAGTTCTTCGGTCCGGTCGCGTGCAGCACCTGGATCCCGGCGGCGGCAAGGGGATGCGCCGCCGCCGTCATCACCTGGTTGAGCGAGCGGGCGCCCTGCGAACCGCCGAAGACGAGCAGGGTCGGCCGGTGCGGGTCGAGCCCGTAGCGCGCCCGGGCGGCCCGCATCGCGGCCGGGGAACGGTCGAGGGTGAGGATCTCCCCCCGCAGCGGGATCCCGGTGAGCGTCGCGCCGCGCAGGGGCGTGCTCGGGTAGGACGTGGCGACGAACGGGGTGAGCCGGGCGCCGAGCCGGTTGGCCAGTCCCGGCAGCGGGTTCGCCTCGTGCACCACGATCGGGATGCCGCGGCGCCGGGCGGCGAGGTACGCGGGCGCGGACACGTATCCACCGAACCCCACGACCACGTCCGCCCGAACCAGGTCGAGGGTCTCCCCCGCCTGACAGATCGCGTCGAGGAACCGGGCGGGCAGCTTGAACACGGCCGGGGTGGGGCGGCGCGGCATCGGGACCTTCGGCACCGTCGCCAACTCATGGCCCCGGGCGGGCACCAGGCGCGCCTCCAGACCGGTCGCGGTGCCGAGCAGGGTCAGCCGTACCCGGGAGTCGGTCGCCCGCAGCGCGTCCGCGACGGCGAGTGCGGGTTCCACGTGGCCGGCTGTCCCGCCGCCGGCGAGCACTACGCTTCGCAACATCGGTCAAGACGATGACACATCACGCCGTCTCCCGGGCAGCCCGGCCCCGGTCACCCGGGCCCGCACACGGGATGATATGCGCCCCGACGAACGCCCCGACCCGGACTCCGGCACCGGACCCACCGGACCCGACCGCGCGTCGTCGACCGGTACGAGGCCGAGGTCCGGTCGGTGGCCCCGGCGGCCGGGCGGCCGCCTCTCCTCCCGCGGTATCACCCCGGTGGCATCGGCGCGCCGCTCCCGGCCGCGGCGCCAGCGCTGGCGGCGCCGGCCGGACGCGGCGAGACGCGCGGCGTGGCGTTCCTCGGCCCGTCGGGACAAGAATTCGGCCGCGGCCGGCTCGGACCGGGCGAAGGAGAGCAGCATGCCGAGGGCCGCGAGGGTCGGCAGCAACGCGGAGCCACCGAACGACACCAGCGGAAGGGTGACGCCGGTAATCGGCAACAGACCCACGACGGCACCTATGTTGACCACCGCCTGGACGAGGATCCAGGCGGTGACCCCCGCTGCGGCGAGCCGGACGAACAGCTCGTCACAACGGTGCGCAATCCGCAGGCCCGCGTATCCCAGCACGCCGAACAGGCCCACCACCACCAGGCTGCCGACCAGCCCGAGTTCCTCGCCGATGATCGCGAGGATGAAGTCGGTGTGCACCGCGGGCAGTAACTGCGGCCACTTCTCCCGGGATGCGCCAAGGCCCTCCCCCCACCAGCCGCCGGTCGACAGGGCATAGATGCCCTGCACGGCCTGGAAGCCGTCGCCGTGCGCGTCGGCGAACGGATCGGTGAACGACAGCAGGCGCCGGACGCGGTAGGGCTCGACCACGGCGAGGACCGACGCCGCCGCGACCATCGATCCCAGGATCCCGGTGTAGAGGCGCATCGGGGTACCGATCACCCACAGCACGGTCAACGGCACGACGGTCACGCAGATCGCCCCGCCGAGATCCGGTTCCAGCAGCAGCAGCAGGTCGATGAACAGGAACACCGGGACCAGCGGAACGAGCAGGTGTTTGGGGTCGGACAGCAGCCGCCGTTTGCGGACAAGCAGATCCGAACACCACAGCGCAAGGGCGATCTTCGCCAACTCGCTGGGCTGGATCGTGATCGGCCCGACGACGATCCACTGGCGGGCGCCACCACGCACGCTGCCGATACCCGGGATGAGCACCGCCATCAGCATCAGCACGGTCCCGAGCAACAACGGGTAGGCAAAGGCGCGGAAGACCCGCACAGGCAGCCGGGAGGCGACGGCGACCACCGGCAGACCGATCGCGACCCAGATCACCTGCCGGATGAACAGCGTGTAGGAGGAGCCGAAGTCGGCGTAGGAGCGCACGCTCGACGCCGACAGGACCATGACCAGTCCGAGCACCAGCAGCAGAGCGGCCGAGGACAGCAGCAGGTAGTAGGACGCCAACGGCCGGTCGAGCAGCGGCAGCCGTGCTTCGGCCCCGTCCGCCGCGCCGGTTCCCCCGCCGGCGGAGTCGGGCTCGGCCGCGGAGCCGGTTCGCACGGCTTTGGGCCCTCGCGCCGCCCGCGCGGGCCGCGCCGACGTCCCGGTGGACGGCGGCGACGACGCTCCCGACCCCGCCACGGTTACCCCTCTCGTGCGCGGACCGCCGCCGCGAACAGATCTCCGCGCGCCGCGTAGTCCCGGAACATGTCCATCGAGGCCGCGGCCGGCGCCAAGAGCACAGTGTCACCGGTGGTCGCGAACGCCGCCGCAGCCTTCACCGCATCGTCCATGCCGTCAGCCCGTTCCACGGGGACATCGGGGGCGTGTCGGGCGAGAGCGGCGGCGATCTCATCGGCGCAGCGCCCGATGAGGACCGCGGCGCGCAGCACCCGGCGCGCGTCGCGGACGAGATCGTCGAAGGCGAGGCCCTTGTTGAGGCCGCCCGCGATCCACACCACCGAGGGGTAGCCGGCCAGCGACGCGGCGGCGGCGTGTGGGTTCGTCGCCTTGCTGTCATCCACCCAGCGGACCCCGTCGATGACGGCCACCTCGGCGTTGCGGTGGGCGCCGGGCCGGAAAGCGACGAGCGCCGCGCCGATCGCGGCCGGGCCAACGCCCTCGGCGCGGGCAAGCGCGGCGGCGGCCAGCGCATTGGAGATCATGTGCGGACTTGTCAGCACGAGGTCACGGACGGCGACCAGCCGCCCGCCACCGAAGGCGTCGTCGACGAGGTGGCCGTCGACGACGGTCAGGCCGGGCCGCGGCCGGGCCGCCGGGTCGAGACCGAACAGGACCCGCCGCCCCGGAGCGGCGGCGAGCAGGTCCGCGCTGGTTGCGTCGTCGGCGTTGCCGATCGCGGTCGTCCCGGGACGACGCCAGATCCCCGCCTTCGCTGCCGCATAGGCCGCCGCGCCCCCGTGCCAGTCGAGATGGTCGGGGGCGACGTTGAGCACGGCCGCGGCGAGGGGGGCCATGGTGTGGGTGTAATGGAGCTGGAAGCTGGACAGTTCCACCGCGAGGGTCTCGTAGGGCGGCTCGGCGGCAACCGCGTCCACGATCGGGGTCCCGATGTTCCCGGCGGTGGTGGATCGCCGGCCACCGGCGGCGAGCATCGCGCCGAGCATCTCGGTGGTCGTCGTCTTGCCGTTCGTTCCCGTGACGGCGAGCCACCGGCTCCCACCCCGCCACCGCCAGGCGAGCTCCACCTCCCCCCAGACCGGGATCCCGGCGCCGGCCGCCCCGGTGATCAGCGGGGCCGTCGGCGGGACGCCGGGCGAGGTGACGACGAGGGCGCTGTCCCCGGGGCCGGCCGGCAGGCCGCCGAGGTTCACCTCGGCCCCGAGCGCCCGCAGCGTCGCGGCCGCACCCTGGTGACGTGGGGAGTCGCCGGCGTCGACGACCCGGACCCGCGCACCGCGGGCAAGCAGCGCCCGGGCCGCGGCGAGCCCGGAGACCCCGATCCCGACGACCAGCACGGGCAGGCCCGCCCAGGAGATCGAGGTCGTGAGGTTGCCTGGGCCCTGACCGTCGCCCGGGCCCTGACCGTCGCCCGTCATGGCGTCAGCCACCTCCGTGGGAGAGGAACTCCGCGTAGAACAGGCCCAGGCCGAAGGCCACCGCGAGTCCCGAGACGATCCAGAATCTGATGATCACCGTCGTCTCGGGCCATTCGGCGAGCTCGAAATGGTGATGGATCGGCGCCATGTTGAACACGCGTTTCTTCGTCGCCTTGAAGAACGCGACCTGGATCATCACGGACAGGGTCTCGATGACGAACAGGCCGCCGAGGACGACGAGAAGCAGCTCGGTCCGGCTGACGATCGCGATACTGGCGAAGGCACCGCCCAGCGCGAGCGACCCGGTGTCCCCCATGAAGATCTTCGCCGGGCTGGCGTTCCACCACAGGAACCCGAAACAGGCCCCCATCGCCGCCGCCGCGACCAGCGCGACGTCGAGGGGATCACGCACGAGGTAACAGCCCGCCTCGGCCGCGTGCGGCTCGCACAGGTTGCCGAACTGCCAGAAGGAGATGATGACGTACGCGCCGAACACCATTGCCGAGGTGCCGGCCGCGAGGCCGTCGAGGCCGTCGGTGAGGTTCACCGCGTTAGAGGTCGCGGCGATGATGATCCAGGCCAGCAAGGGAAAGGCGATGATGCCGACGGAGAGACTCGTGTCCCGCACGATCGAGATGTACGTCGAGCCGGGGAGCAGCCCGGCGTCGTTCTTGAACCGGACGGCCAGCAGGCCGAAGACGATCGCGACCGCGGCCTGCCCGGTGAACTTCATCCGGGCGGTGAGCCCGAGGCTGCGCTGCTTGCGGATCTTGATGTAGTCGTCCAGAAAGCCGACCAGGCCAAGCCCGGTCATCACCATCAGCACAAGCAGACCCGACGCGGTGAACCCGATGCCGGTCACCAGGTGGGCCAGGAAGTACCCGGCCAGGGCAGCGACAATGATGACAGTGCCCCCCATCGTGGGGGTGCCCCGCTTGGTCAGGTGGCTGGACGGCCCGTCCTCGCGGATCTCCTGGCCATATCCCTGCCGGCGGAAGAGCCGGATCACCCAGGGTGTGCCCAGCAACGACACGACCAACGCGACCATGGCCGCGATAAGAACGCCTCTCACGCGTGCGTCACCCGCGCGGGTCCGCGTGTGTGAAGCCAGCCGTCCGCCGTCATGTCCCCTCGATCCCGGCGCCGAGGACGCCGAATCTGGTCACCAACGCCTCGGCGACGCGCTCCAGACCGAAGGACCGGCTGGCCTTGACCAGTACCACGTCATCCGGTCCGGCCTGCGCGGCCACCAGGGCCACCGCCTCCTCGGCGTCGGTCACCTCCACCGACTCCCCGTCCCAGGAGCCTTCCAGCGAGGCGCCCAGGTGGATATGGCGGGCCGCCGGACCCACCGCGATCAGTCGATCGACCCCGAGGCGGACCGCGAACCGGCCGAGCACGTCGTGCTCGGCGGCGGCGGCGTCACCGAGTTCCCCCATCGGACCGAGCACCGCGAACGCCCGGCCCTTCCCCCGCATGTCCACCAACGCCTTCAGCGCCGCCCGCATCGACTCCGGGTTCGCGTTGTAGGCGTCGTTGACGACCACCACCCCGGCCGCGGTGGAGGTCACCTCCATCCGCCACCGGCTGCGCGGGCGGGCGGCGGACAGCGCCGCGGCGACCCGGTCCGGGGACAGCCCCAGCCGGATCGCGACGGCCGCCGCGGCCAACGCGTTCGGCACCTGGTGCGCGCCGACGAGCCCGAGGGTCACCCGATGGTGCTCGCCGTGCGCCAGCAGGTCGAACGAGGCGCGGCCCAGCCGGTCGACATCGACGGCACCGGCCCGCACGTCGGCCCGTCCACCCTCCCCGAAAGTGATCACTTCGGCCGTCGTCCGAACCGCCATCGCCGCGACCAGCGGGTCATCGGCGTTGAGCACGACGGCCTCGCTCGCGGCCTCGGCAAGCTCGCCCTTGGCCGCGGCGATCCCCAGCCGGCCGTCGGCGTACTCGCCCAGGTGGGCACTGCCGACGTTGAGGACCACCCCCACAGCCGGGCGGGCTACCGCGCAGAGGGTGGCGATGTGCCCCGGACCGCGGGCACCCATCTCCAGGACGACGAACGCCGTGTCCGGCTCGGTGCGCAGCAGCGTCAGCGGCAGTCCGATCTCGTTGTTGAAGGAGCCGGGCGCGGCCACCGTCGGGGCGAGCCCGCCCAGCACGTCGGCGAGCAGGTCCTTGGTCGTCGTCTTGCCCGCCGACCCGGTCACGGCGACCACGGTGGCGGCGGCCAGATCACGGACGTACGCGGCGAGCGCGGCGAGCGCCGAAGGCGGATCGGGAACGATGACGGCCGGCTCGCCCACCGACCGGGCGGCGAGCACGGCGGACGCGCCGGCGGCGACGGCGGCGGCGGCGAAGTCGTGCCCGTCGACCCGGCTGCCAGCCAGGGCGACGAACAAGGCGCCGTCGCGGACCTCGCGGGAGTCGACGACGACCGAACGCACCGTGACGCCCGGGTCGGGCACCGCGTCGAGCCGGCCGCCGGTCGCCGACGCGACCTCGGCCAGGGTCAGCGGGATCATCTCCTCTCCACCGAGGAGAGCGCGGCGCGCAGGGCGACCCGATCGTCGAAGGGGGTCACCACCCCCGCCTGTTCCTGGCCCGACTCATGACCCTTGCCGGCGACAACGACGGCGTCCTGAGGTCCGGCCTCGGCCACGGCGGCCGCGATGGCCGCGGCGCGGTCCGGTTCGACCAAGACCGTGGCCGAGGCCGACAGCGCCGTGACCCCGGCGAGCATCTGGGCGAGGATCTCCGCCGGATCCTCCGAGCGCGGATTGTCGTTCGTGAGGATCGCGACGTCGGCGAGTGTCGCCGCGGCGGCCCCCATCAGCGGGCGCTTGCCGCGGTCGCGGTCGCCACCGCAGCCGAGCACGACGATGACCCTGCCCTTCACCAGCGGGCGAACCGTCTCGAGCAGCGTCGTGACCGCGTCCGGGGTGTGCGCGAAGTCGACCAGGGCCAGGAACGGCTGGCCGGCGTCGACCCGCTCCATCCGGCCGGGCACCCCGGGCAGGGAGCCGATCCCCGCCGCCGCCGTGGCCGGGGGGACCCCGATGGCGACGAGCAGCGCCAGCGCGCCGAGCGTGTTGGCGACGTTAAAGGCGCCGGGCAGCGGCACGGACAGATCCACCCGCAGCCCGTCCGGACCCTCGGCGCGCAGCAGTGTGCCGGTCGGCCCGTAGGAGACGTCCCGGGCCGTCCAGTCGGCCGGCCCCTCGACGGCGAACGTGATCGCGCCGGGATGCCGTTCGGCGAGCCGGCGGCCCCACCGGTCCGCCACGCCGATCACCGCGACGGCGGTCCGGGCCGGGTCGAACAGGGACGCCTTCGCCGCGAAGTAGTCCTCCATGGAGGAGTGGAAGTCCAGATGGTCCTGGCTGAGGTTGGTGAACACGGCCCCGGCGAAGTGCAGGGCGTCGGCCCGGTGCAGGGCCAGCGCGTGGCTGGACACCTCCATCGTGGCGGCCCCCACGCCACGCTCGACCATCGTGGCGAGCAGGGCCTGCAGGTCGCTCGCCTCCGGGGTGGTGCGGGCGGAGGCCAGCCGTTCGTCGGCGATCCGGGTCTCGATCGTGCCGATCAGGCCCGTGGTGTGGCCGGCGGCGCGCAGCCCGGCGTCGAGCAGGAAGGCCGTGGTCGTCTTCCCGTTGGTGCCGGTGACGCCGAGCAGGCGCAGCGCCGCAGAGGGATCACCGTAGATCCTCGCCGCCACCGGGGCGAGGTCGCGCCGTGGATCGTCGCTGACAAGCACCGGGACTTCCCCGGGGGGGCCGGGCGGCATGGCCGCGATCCGGCGGGCGCCCTCGGCGTCGGTGAGCACGGCGACGGCGCCGCCGGCCACCGCGGCGGCCGCGAAGGCCGCACCGTGCGTGTGGGCACCGGGCAGTGCCGCGTGGAGGTCGCCCGGCCGGACCGCATGCGAGTCGTGGGTGACGCCATGCACGATCACGTCCGTGTCCGTGTCCGCATGTGTGTCCGCATGTGTGTCCGACGGCGAATGTCCCGCACCCGCGAACGCCGCCGGCTCCGGGACGGGCGCCACGGCCGCGAGCACCGCGCGCAGATCGGCGAGGCTGCACGCGGGCGGGGCAGCCGGTCGAGGTGCCGGAGAGGTCACGGTCACGACCTTAGTGGGGGCGGGCACGGCCATCCCCACGGGCGCCCGGGCACGGCGGTGGTCCAGCCGACCTTCCCCGCCCACCACGTCCCGGCGCGGATCGCGATCATCTGTCCAGGTCGAGCAGGAGCGGTGCGGGCCTGGTGATCGGCTGTGGCACGCCGAGGGTGGTCAACGCGAAGGACATGACACGTTGGAACACGGGCGCGGCGACCTGACCGCCGAAGTAACCCTTCTTCGGGTTGTCCAGGACGATCTCCACCACCACCCGCGGATCATCCGCCGGGGCGAACCCGATGAACGAGGGAACGTAGCCCTGGTAACCGCCGTGCACCGGGTCGGGCCGTTTGGCGGTGCCCGTCTTGCCGGCCACCCGGTAACCGGGAACCTCGGCAAGCGGCGCCGTGCCCTCGTTCGTCGCCACCGCCTCGAGCATCCGGGTGAGCGTGGCCGCGGTCTGCGCGCTGACGACGCGCTGACCAGGCGGTTGGGGAGTCACCTTGACGACGCCGTCCGGACCGGTGATGGCGTCGACAAGCCGCGGGGTCACGCGAACACCGCCGTTCGCGATAGTCGCGTACACCGAGGCCATCTGGAGCGCCGTCGCCGACATGCCCTGCCCGTAGGAAATGGTGGCGGCCTGGCTGCCCGACCAGTCCCGGGCTGCCGGCAGCAGGCCGGCGCCCTCGCCGGGGAAGTTCAGACCCGTGCGGGCACCGAGCCCGAACGAGCGCAGCGCCTGCTCCAGCCCGATCCGCCCGACCCGCTCGGAGATCTCCACGGTGCCGATGTTGCTGGAGCGGGCCAGGACGCCGGCGGCGGTGAGATGTTCGACGCCGTGCGGCTCGGAGTCCTCGATGCGTACCCCACCCCGGGTGATGAACGGCGGGATGGTCATCGGGGTCTCGGAGGTGATCAGACCGCGGTCCAGCGCCGCGGCCATCGTGATCACTTTGTTGACGCTGCCGGGCTCGTAGGCGTCCCGCGTGGACCGATTGCCCAGCGCCGGGGTGTCCCGGGCGGTGATGTTGTTCGGGTCGAACTGCGGCGCGTCGGCCATCGCGAGGATGTCCCCGGTGCGGGGGTCCATCACGACGGCCGTGCCGCCGTCGGCCTCGGAGGTACGGACCGCGTCGGCGATCGCGTTCTGGGCGTTCCACTGGATGTCCCGCTCGAGGGTCAGGCGCAGCGAAGAACCCGGGATCGGGTCCTTCTCGCGGCTCTGGCCCGAGGGGATCTCGATGCCCGCCGGGTTCGCCTCCAGTCGGCGAAGGCCGTCGGTACCGCGCAGCACCTCGTCATACGCCAGCTCCAGCCCGCCGCCGCCCTCGAGGATGTCACCATCGCCGTGCCGCATGAACCCGATGACGTTCGCGGCCAGTTCCCGGGACGGGTAGGTGCGTCCGCGTTCCTCGGTGATGCCGATACCGCGCAGCCCCAGGGCGCTGACCTTCTCCGCCACGTCCGGAGTGAGCCCGCGGGCGAGGTAGACGAACTTGATGTGCTCGGCCGGGTCGGTGGTAAGCCGTCTGCGCAACGCCTCGGTGCTGTCGTCGAGGACCGGCGCGAGCTTCGCGGCCGTCCCCGCGATGTCCCTGACGTTCGTCGGGTTCGCGTAGACGGCCCGCAGCTCGACATACTGCGCGAGCGTGTGGCCCGCCCGGTCGGTGATGGCGCCACGCGCCGCGGGCAGCACGATGGTCCGCAGCCGCTGGGCCTCGGCCTGGGCCGCGTAGGTGGAGGCGGAGAAACCCTGCAGCTGGGTCAGGCGCAGCCCGAGGACACTGAGGACCGCGCACATGAGCACGATGGACACCCGCAGCCGCCGACGCGGGCTGCCCAGCCGGTAGGCGCGACGAGCCGGGGGGTGCCGCGGCCGGCTGACCCGACCGGGACGCCAGGGCACCGAGCCTGGCCGGCCCACATACCGGCCGCCCGGATACCGGCCGTCGTGCTCCTCGTCGCCGTACTCGTCCGCACCGGGCCCGTCGCCGACCGCCCGACCCGGGTCGTCGACATCCCTCCGCAACCGACCGCCATACACTGAAGGTGGCGGTGGAGGAACAAGGCGTAGCCGTCCGCGGCCGCGCTGAGGGGAGCCCGGGGGCGTCGAGCTCACTGCCCGGCTCCGGCCTTTCCCGCCGCCCCGATCGCGGCACCACCGGCCGCGGCAGCGTTCGCCCCGGTGGCGGGAAGGTGGGCGTGAGCGGTTCCGCCGGCACCACCCGCCGTCGCGCCGGCCGCTGGCTGACCGTTCTTCCCGGGACCGCCGGTCTTCCCGGGACCGCCGGCCGGGCTCGGGCCGGGCGATGCGGGCACGACGATGATGACGGATCCGCTGCCCGGTTCCCGGGCCAGGGTCCGGGAACCAACGGGCAGCGGAGCGCCCGGCGGAAGGTATTCCGGTATCCCGCCGGGGATCATGCCGTAGCGGGAGGCCTGCGCGGCCAGCGACGCCGGATCGGAGAGCTGGTCGGCATGCACCGACAGCGCCTGTTCCTCGTCGGCCAGGGCGGACGCCCGATTGCGCAGAGTGTTGGCCTGGAACGAGTTCTCCATCAACGCCAGGTTCAGCAGCAGCAGGCAGAGCAGACCAGCGCCCAGCAGGACCAGCAGCAACACGACGAAGGGACCCTTGCGGCCCCCGTCCGGCGCAGGCCGGACCACCGCGAGCCGCGCCCGGCTCGACGCCCGGCGCGGCTGCGGGCCGATGGCCGGAGCGGTCGCGGCGGCCGAGCGGGCCGCGGGCCGCCCCGTCGAGGGGGTCGGGGCGCTTGTCATCCGCCCAGGGCCCCCTTGCCCGGAGCCGGTCCGGGCGGAGCCGGTCCGGGCGGAGGCGGAACCGGAACGCCCGGCGCGGGCGAGCGGCTGCGCGGGAGCGGTCACGATGCACCTCCGGTCGGTTTCCGGGTGTGGTCCGGGTTCGGCGCGGTACGTTCGACGGCACGCAGGCGGACGGAGGCCGCCCGCGGGTTCTCGGCCTTCTCGGTCTCGCTCGCCGGTTCCGCACCTCGGGTCAACCAGCGCAACCTGGGGCCCGCGCCCTCGGGCACCACCGGCAGGTCCGGCGGGACCGAGGCCTCCGCGTAGCCGCGCAGTTGCCGCTTGACCAGCCGGTCCTCAAGCGAGTGGTACGACAGGACGACGAGCCGGCCGGACACGGCCAGCGCGTCGAAGGCCGCGGGCAACGCCCGGGCGAGCACGTCGAGTTCGGCGTTGACCTCGATACGTAACGCCTGGAAAGTGCGTTTTGCCGGATTGCCGCCGGTCCGCCGGGCCGGCGCCGGGATGGCGTCGCGTACCAGGTCGGCGAGCCGCGCCGAGGTGGCGAACGGGGTGACGGCCCTGGCCTGGACGATCGCACCGGCGATGCGGCGGGCGAAGCGCTCCTCGCCGTATTCCCGCAGGATGCGGGTCAGCGCGTCGGCATCGTAGGTGTTGAGGACGTCGGCGGCCGTCCTGCCCCGTGTCTGGTCCATCCGCATGTCCAGCGGCGCGTCCCGGGAGTAGGCGAACCCACGGTCGTCCGTGTCCAGCTGCAACGACGACACGCCGAGGTCGAACAGGATGCCCTGCACCACCGGATGACCGAGCCGGTCCAGGATCTCGGCCACCTCGTCGTAGACGGCGTGGACGAGCTCCACCCGGCCGGGGGCGAGCCCGTGCAGCCGCTCACCGCTGCGCTCCAGGGCGTCGGGGTCGCGGTCGAGCCCCACCAGCCGTACGTGCGGGAAGGCCGTGAGCACAGCCGCGGCATGCCCACCGAGACCCACCGTCGCGTCCACCACGATCGCTCCGGATGCCCGCAGGGCGGGAGTCAACAAAGTCAGTACACGGTCGGTCAGCACAGGCGTATGTGTGGCGTTCAGTGCTGAGCCTCCCTCGACCGCTCGTGGACCTCGTCTTCAGATGTGCTGACGGGCATGGGGGCTTCGTCGGCGGAAGCCACCGGGCGGCGGGCCCGGGTCGGGTGACCGGGGCCGACCGCCCTCGCGTACGTCCCGGATGCCGGCCGCCGGGGAAGGGACAGCCGGAGGGGACGGTGCGCGTGGCGAGCCCGCGGAGCACCCGGATCCATGAACCCAAGGCAGCTCAGATCACTCCGGGCAGGACCTCCTCGGACAGCTCGGCGAAGCTCTCCTCCTGGCTTTCCAGGTAGGCCTGCCACCGCTGGGCATCCCAGATCTCAATCCGGGTGTTGGCCCCATTGACCACGCAGTCGCGCATCAAGCCCGCGTAGGACCGCAGCGGAGCCGGAACCGTGATCCGCCCCTGCCGGTCCGGCACGTCGTCCGCGGCCGAGGAGAAGAACACCCGACTGTAGTCACGCAACGCCTTTGCGGTAACCGGAACGGTACGGAGGGACTCGCTGATCCGAGTGAACTCCGCCATCGGAAAGACGTACAGGCAGCGTTCCTGCCCCTTGGTGATCACAAGCCCCCCCTCCAACTCGTCGCGGAATTTCGCGGGCAGCGTCAGTCGCCCTTTGTCGTCGAGCCGCGGCGCGTGGCTGCCGAGAAACACCGGCAACCTCCTCGCCACTGCGAGGAAGACAGCGACAGGTCACCCCGCGACGGCCACCCGTAAGCTGCTGTCCCCCACTGCGCGCCACTCTACCCCACTCCCCCCCACCCGACACCCCCTCAACACCCCGCACCACCCCACCGAACCCCCTCTATCGGGGGTCGCCCGCGATACCTAAGAAGAAGGTGGTATAAATCGCAAAAAATCAGTACAAATGACTCTGGTGGGCGAAGGAACATTTGGTCTCACTCGCCGTCCCGGCGAGGCCGGTCAGCTACGGACACCTACCCCTCAATCTCCTGTCGGGTTCCGCTTCGAGGCATGTTTCCTCGACCACCACGGCCTGCGCGCCCGCGGTGGATGTCACACTCGGGGGGGGGACAGGTCCCACCGGGGCCGGGTCCGCGCATCCCGACGCGCGACGCATCCCGACACTCGACACCCGGAGGGGGGCCAACCTCGTGGTGACCGACCCTGGTCTTCTGCACTGGCGTGACCCGGTGACCGACATCGGCCATCTCGCCGACGTCACCAATCGAGTGCGGACCAGCGTCGAGACGGTCATCGACGGCAAGTCCGAGGCGATCACGACGGCCCTGGTCGTGCTGCTGTCCGAGGGTCATCTGCTGATCGAGGACGTCCCCGGGGTCGGCAAGACCATGCTCGCCAAGGCCCTCGCACGGTCCATCGATGCCCGGGTGCGCCGCATCCAGTTCACTCCGGACCTGCTCCCCGGCGACGTCACCGGAGTCAGCATCTACAACCAGGGCACCCGTGACTTCGAGTTCCGTCCCGGCCCGGTGTTCGCCAACATCGTCGTCGGCGACGAGATCAACCGCGCCGAGCCGAAGGCGCAGTCGGCGCTCCTCGAATGCATGGAAGAACACCAGGTCACGGTCGACGGCGTCACCTACCGGCTCGAGTCACCCTTCATGGTGATCGCGACCCAGAACCCGGTGGAGATGGAGGGCACCCGGGCGTTGCCGGAGGCCCAGCGCGACCGTTTCACCGCCCGGATCTCGATGGGCTACCCCTCCCCCGCGGCCGAGCTGGAGATGCTCGACAGCCACGGCAACGCCAACCCGCTGGCCGGCATCACCCCGGTCACCGACGCCGCCGAGATCGCCAAGCTGATCGCACTCGTCCGCACGGTGCACGTCTCGCCCGAGGTGCGCCACTACATCGTCGACCTGGTCGGCGGGACCCGCACGCATCCCGAGATCGCGCTCGGCGCGTCCCCCCGGGCGGCGCTGCATCTCATCCGTGCTGCCCGGGCCCGCGCGGCCCTGGACCAGCGCGGTTTCGTCCTCCCCGACGACGTTCAGGAGATGGCTGTCCCGGTCATGGCGCACCGCCTACTGCTGCACCCCGAGATCATGCTCTCCGGGGAGCCGACGATCGAGGTCGCCGCCCGCATCCTGACCGACGTCCTGCGCCGGATTCCGATCCTTCGCCCCGGTACGGCACGCCCGACCCGGCACGGCCGTTAGAGCTCCGTGTGCGGAACCTCCGGGTGCGGAACCTCCGGGTGCGTGACTTTGTCGCGGCGCTGCGTGGCCTGACGATCCGCGGCCGGTCGTTCGTCGCCGCCGGCATCGCCTGCGCGGCGTCCGCGGCCGTGCTCGGCGAGCAGGACCTGCTGCGGATCGGCCTGCTCGTCATGCTCCTCCCCGTGCTCGCGGCGGCCTTCGTCTGCCGGACCCGCTACCGGCTCGCCTGCACCCGCCGGCTCGAACCGAGCCGGGTGACCGCCGGGGACCGGGTCTCGGTCCAGATCAGGCTGGAGAACGTCAGCCGGTCGCCGTCGTCGGTGCTCCTGCTGGAGGACGCTGCCGCGGACGGGCTGGGCGGCGGGGCCCGGTTCGTACTCGACCGGATCGAGCCCGGTGGCAGCCGGGACCTGTCCTATGTCCTCCACGCGGGGATGCGCGGCCGCTACCAGATCGGACCGATGGCGATCCGCCTCGGTGACCCGTTCGGGCTGTGCGAACTGTCGCGCAGTTTCCGCAGCCTGGACGAACTGGTCGTGGCCCCCCCGATCGAGCGGCTGCCGCCGGCCCGCCCGACCGGTGCCGCGCGCGTCAGCACCGAGCTGCGCCGCGCGACCGGGCTCGTGGGTGAGGACGAGACGACGACCCGTCCGTACCGGTCCGGCGACGACCTGCGCAAGGTGCACTGGAAGACGACCGCCCGCCGCGGCGAGCTGATGGTCCGGCGCGAGGAGCACCCGCGGACGGGCGGGGCGACCATCCTGATCGACACTCGGGCCCGGGCGTGGCCTGACGGGGGCCCGTCAGCGTCGTTCGAGTGGGCGGTGAGCGCGGTCGGGGCGATCGGCGTCCACCTCGTCCGGGGCGGGTACCGGGTCCGGCTGCTGACCGATCAGGGGCTGGCGGCCATCGCCGCGGAGGGTACCGTCGGCGGGCTCCTTGACGAGCTTTCGACGCTGACGCCCGCCCCCACCGAGTCCCTGTACCCAGCGCTCGCGGCCGGCCGCGGGCGAGTCGATCGCGGCGGCATGTTCGTCGCCGTCCTCGGCCACACCGATGCGCCCACCGCCACCGCGCTGGCCGGGCTGCGGCCCCGCAGCGCCCCGGCGATCGCGGTGCTCGTCAACGTGGCCAGCTGGAGCACCGCCGCGGCGGCCCCGAAGATCGCCGCCGACCTCGAAACGACGCACGCGGTGCTCACCCGCGCCGGCTGGGCGGTCCTCGGCGCGGCGGCGGGCACCAGCCTCGCGGCGATGTGGCCGCGGGTCGCCGCCCGGGCCCGGGGCCCGGGCGGCGTCGGTGCCCCGGGTGCCGCCGGAGTCTCCGGACGTCCCGGGGCCGCGGGACTCACCAGGACCGTGGGACTCACCGGGGCGACGGGACTCACCGGGGCGACGGGACTCACCGGGGCGACGGGACTCACCGGCGATCTCCACACCGGCGGACGGTCGGTGCCGTGAACGCCCGCCCGGTGCCCACAGTGATCGCCACCGTCGCCTGTCTGCTGTCCACCAGCGCGCTGACCCGTCTGTTCGAGGGTGTCCTCTGGTGGTTCGGGCCGGTGCTCGTTGCCACGACCGTGGCCGTCGGGACGGGGGTGGCGAGCCGCCTGCTCCGGCTGCCGGCGGCGGCCGAGATCCTGCTCAGTCTGGTCGGCCTCATCGGCACCGTCACCGTGCTGTCCGCGCGGTCGACGGCGTTGCTGGGCTTCCTGCCGACCGCCACCACGGTCGAGACGCTGCACACGCTCATCTCCGCCGGCGGCTCCGACATCTCACGGCTGGCCGCGCCGGTGCCCGCCCGGCCGGGCCTGGTGGTCCTCACGGTGATCGGCGTCTACCTCCTGGTGATGATCGTCGATCTGATCGTGGTGAAGTTCGACCACCCGACGCTCGGCGGCCTTCCGCTGCTGGCGCTGTATGCGGTGTCGGCGGCGATTCTGCCCGGGGGGGTCGGCGTGGTGCCCTTCCTGCTCGGCGCGGTGAGCTTCATCGCCCTGCTCCTGCTCGACGGGCGGTTGGCGTACGAGCGATGGGGCCGGACCGTCTCCGACCAGCGGAGGGCTGGCGTCGAGATGTTCGGCGGTCGCATCGCCGTGGGCGCGCTCGGGGTCGCCGTCACCGCGCTGGTCGCCGCGATCGTGGTGCCGCTTGGCCTGCCGTCCCTTGACGGCGAGGGACTGGTGTCGCGCAAGGGTGGATCCGGTGCCGGGGACGGTCCGAGTTCGGCCAGCGTCGTGCAGCCGATCGTCTCGGTGAGCCAGCAGCTGCACGCCAGCACGGAGGTGTCCCTGCTTCGGCTGCGCTCCGACGAGCCGAAGTATCTGCGACTGACGGCGCTGGAGAACTTCGACGGCCAACTGTTCACCCTGCGGGCGTTGAATGCCACCCGGGAAGACCGGGTCAGCGAGGGATTACCGAAACCACGGACGGGCGGCGCTACCCAGTCGGTGCGTGCGGAGGTGGCCGTCACCGGGCGGTTCAACGAGCTGTATCTGCCGGTTCCGGGCATCCCAATCCGGATCGAGGGGCTGACCGGCGACTGGCGGCTGGCGAGCCCGACAGGCACGATCTTCTCGACCCGGACCTCGACGGCGAACGCGCACTACCAGGTGGACGCGGTGGTGCCGAATCCCACAAGCGCGCAGCTTCAGGCCGCGACCGGGCCGATCCCGGACTCGCTCGGCGTCGCGACCGCGCTCCCTGACAATCTCGATCCCCAGCTGCGTCAGCTCACCAAGGCCGTGACCGCGGGTGCGCGCACCCCCTATGAAAAGGTGTACGCGATCCAGGAATACCTGCGGGGGCCGCAGTTCACCTACGACCTCCGGGGCGCCCCCACCACGCAGGAGGGCGCGCTCAGCCAGTTCCTGTTCGACACCCACCGCGGCTACTGCGAACAGTTCGCCTCGGCCATGACGGTCATGGTGCGGATACTGGGCCTACCCGCCCGGGTCGCGATCGGCTTCGTCCCCGGGGAGCGGCAGAGCGACGGCAGCTACGTCATCACCAACCGGCAGGCGCACGCCTGGCCCGAGGTCTGGTTCCCGTCGATCGGCTGGATCAGCTTCGAGCCGACCCGCCGCAGCGACGGAACCACCTCGGCGCCGTCCTACGCCCCCGCCGGGCCCGAGGACCCCGACAACGACGCCGCCCTGCCGGAAGAGCAGGCTCAGGCCGAACCGCAGGCAGTGCCCGAGCCGGTGCCCGTGCCGGATACCTCCACGCCGGCTCCCGGCGACGATCCGACCGCGATGGGCGCTGCGCGGTCAGGTGACGACGCATCGACCTCCACCGAAATTCCCTCCTGGGTGGTCTGGCTGTGCGCTGCCCTGCCCGTCCTGGGCCTGCTAGCCGTTCCGGCGATCATCCGGATCCGGCGGAGGCGGGTCCGGCTGCGCCCGGCCGAAGACGATCCCCCAGATCCGTCTGGGGCGACGGTGGAACGGGTCCACGACGCCTGGGCGGAACTGCTGGACGTCGCCGCGGACCTGGGAATCATGATCCGGCCGAACGACTCGCCGCGGGCCGGAGTGGCCCGGCTGACCGCCTACCTGGACGCCGAGCCGACCACCGCACAGGCTCCGGGATCCGGCCCGGAACCGTCTGCGTGGCAGTCCGGGGGCAGCGAGCCCCCCACGACCTACCCGCAGGCCCGCGCGGCACTCGCCCGACTGGCCTCCGCGGAGGAGCGGGCCCGCTACGCGCCGCCGGAGATGGCCGCGCCGCCGTCCGTCGCAGACCTCAGCGAAGATGTCGTCCTGGCCACCACCACGCTGTTGGCGCTGGCACCGCGGGCCAGGCGGATGTTGGCGCGGATCGCCCCGGCATCGGTTCTCCGGCGCGCCGCGCCGGCCTCGGCGCGCGGACGGTCGAGGATGGGACGGGGAGGCGGTAAGGACGACGGACCCGCCACGCCCACCACGGTTCAGAACGAAGACAATCAGGACAATCAGGACTGGCTGGACGCGGTCAGGGACGGTCCTCCCAGCGCCGCCGCCACCGCTCCTCGACCCGTTCCATGAACGGAGCCCTAGCCCGCGGCTTCGGCTTCGATCCCCCCTGCACGCCGCCCGGCCGCCGGTGACCGGTGTCACGGCCGCTGATCCGGCGCAGGTCTGCCGCACCGCGCAGCGCGGCGAACAACATCATGAGGAAACCGAGGATGCCGAGGATCACCGTCAGCGGTACCCGGTTGAGTACCACACCGACGACCAGGACGGCCAGACCGAGGACGAAGACGACCGCGCTGCGGCGCACCCGGCGCAGCAGATAGGTACGGGGGTCCGTCGAACGCACGGTACTGGCAAACTTTGGATCGTCCTGTACGAGAGCGCGCTCGATCTGCTCCAGCAGGCGCTGCTCGTTCTCCGAGAGCGGCATCGACGCTCCTCCCACGACCTGTAGGCCCGGCGGACGGAACCTGATAACCAAGGATAGGCATGTGCGGGCGGGTGCGGTAGGCAACCTGTCATGCTGGTTGGAACCGAGCGATTCCCGTCACCTGGTCCGTGCCCGAACTGGGGTCTTTCATACCGGGAAATCCACGGTCACGGGAACCCGGCGGCGCCGGCTTCGCGAGCGGTACCAGCGGCACGACGGCGGGCAAGCACGTGCAGCTGTGCCGCGAGGTCACGGAACGGCTCCAGGGCGGCCGCGGCCAGTTCCAGGCGCAGCAGCCGCTGCGCGGTGAAGGGATCGGAGTCGACCCGCGCCCCGGGGACCAGGTCGGCGAACACGCGCACCCCGTGGACGTCGACGACGTCCGCGCCCGCCGCGTTCACCAGCGCGACGATCTCGGCGGTGGTGAACCCGGCGGGCGTCCGGGGCGCCCCGGCGCCCTGGCCGGTCAGCACGGCCTGCGCCTGCTCGAAGCGACCCGCCAGGGCGCGGGCGAGCACCGTGGCAGCCCGGCCCGCGACGACGAGGCTGAGAACGCCTCCCGGGCGCAGCACCCGCAGGGCCCCCGCCAGCGCGGCCTCGGGATCGTCAACGACGTCGAGGACGGAGTGGCACAGCAACAAATCGGCGGTCTCGGCTCCGACGATGCCGGTCAGGTCGGCCAGATCGCCCTGCTCGGCCGTGACCCGGTCGGCGACGCCCCGTTCGTCGGCGCGACGGCGCAACGCTGCCAGGGCGTCCGGCGACGGGTCCACGACGATCACCAGGTAGCCCTCGACCGCCAGGGGTACGGCGAAGCCACCACTCCCACCGCCCGCGTCAACGATGATCGGCGGGATGGCTGTGGCCGTCGGGGCCACCGACCAGGCCGGAACCCCCGCTGCCGATCCGGGCAGGACCGTCCGCAGGCCGTGCCAGATCGCGGCCTGCCGCAGATCCGCGCCGGTGACATGGCTGGTCATGCGCGTCGCGCCTCCTCACGCCGGCATCGTCGGCGCCGCCGTCAGCCCGCTCGCCCACGCCGGAGGACCAGGCGCGTCACCGACCCACGGTGAGGCCTATGGCGACCCCGACGACCAGCCCGCCAGCCGACAGCCCTACGACCCGCAGTACCCAGATGTTGCGACGCGCAACGGCGGACGGCACGGCCCGATGCGCGCCGCGGTGCCGATGCTCAGAACCGGTGAGGACCATCGATGATCTCCTGCTCCGCCAACCACTACCCCTCGGAAGGTAACCGATAGTGACCGATGCTCACCGTAAACGCAACCGCTCGTCACCCACCCGGGGCGCCGCCGGGCCGACCACGGTCAGCCTGCCCTCGGCCCGGCGACATGACCATCGTGACCTCCCCAGGCCCGACCGGACCGGTGCCGGCGATCATCGGTTGGGACGGGAGGCCCAGTACGCCCTCGACAACCCCGACGAACAGATCGACCTGACGGATCAGATCATCGGCCTCCCGCCTGGTCACTACCTTCAGCCCGGCCTCGGCCGCCGATCGCCGGGCGGCCCCCGCCGCGAAGAACTCCGCCCACTCCGCGAGCTCGGGGGCCACCCGGACAAGCAGGCACCAGGCACTCACGGGCCGACCGCGACGACCGGGACGGGGCCGGGCCCGGTCCGCCAGGACAGCGGCCGCCGCCCGCAGCGCCGCGAGGTGGGCGAGGGCGTAGCGCTCCCCGGCCGTCTGGGCGCACTCGGCCTCACCGAGACCGCGCCGGGCGGCGACCAACAGATCGTCGCGGGAGCGGCGAGGCAACCCCGCCGCCGGCACCAGGGTCCGTCCAACCGGCCCGGTGGATCCACCGTGCGGCCCGGTGGATCCACCGGGGCCGCCAAACGCACCCTTACCGCGGGCCGCTCCTCCCGCCGGGTCCGAGCCACTGTCCGAGCCACTGATCGGCCGACTGGTCACGGTGGTCACAACACCTCCCGAGTCTCGAACATAGGTTCGATCACGAAGTAGTGAACCCTCGCCAGCGCCGCCCGTCAAGCATCGAGGTATCGAACACGCGATCGAGCAGATCCGGCGACCTCGGACTCGACCACCCGAAGAAACCAGCCGAGGACGAGCAGGGCCACCACGTCGGGAACCCATCCCAGCCGCGGGTCCGCGACTTTCCCCCGACAGACATGTCCCGAATCCGCACCTGTCGTCCGGGCCACCCGGGTGACCCTCGGGTCGAGCGCATCCGGATCGGCCACGACAAGCGCCGTTCCGTCCAGCGCAAACCGGATGATGTTCACATCACGGTGACCCACGAGCCCGCTGGCGAACTCGCCGCGGGTCGGCCTGAGCCAACGCAGCGTGGCACCGTCCGACAGGCGCACCCAGCCCCCGTGGCGGCCTGGCTCGAAGGCGGCCAGGGGCACCCGTCCCATGGGTTCGACCAGACGGATCCCGAAACCGTCGAGGTCGGTCTCCAGCACGAACGGCCGGCCGGCCGCCATCAGCTCGACCCGGCCCCGCGACCACCAGTCGGCCAGCACCGCGCCCTCGTCGGTCTCGACGTGCACGTGCCGGACCGAGGCGTGCCGGGATACCGACTCGATCCGGAAGATCAGCTCGTGCGGCAGTCCGCCGGCCCGCCGCGGGAGAAGGTCCGCCCCGGCCGTCGTCCGCGGTGTCCGGGTCCGGGTCACCGCCGGGGTCACCGCCGGGGTCACCGCCGGGCCCGCCGCCGACGCGGGCCGCCTCGCCAGGCTCCTGGGCACCGTGATCGCCATGTTCCCAACCCCCTCCGCCTCGCCGGCCGTCTCCCGGCCGTCTGCCGCCTCGATTTCGTGGACTCAGTGCACCTCCAAGCGATCAACACCCACTGCACGCACAATCACCAGAACCATTGAGAATGTGTTGATCGGAACACCTGGATTCCGCGATCGGGTCACACGACACCCCACGGAGTCGGACCGCCACCCGCGTCGCACCGGACACCGGGCGCCGGAGCAGGCCTGACGCGGAAACGACAGGGGGCCGTTCCAGATCGGTAGTTGCCGCCATGTCCCCTCCCGGCGCACGCTGCGGTAATACAGACATCACCGGGGGTCGTACGAGAGGACCAGATGCCTGACCGCGACAGCCTGCAGTTCGCCATCCTCGGCCCGTTGGAGATCACTGCCGGGGGAGCACCCATCGTGCTCGGCGGCACCCAGCGCAAGGTGCTGATGGCCGCGTTGCTGCTGGAAGCCGGTCAGGTGGTGCCCGGTCACCGGCTGCTGGAGGTGATCTGGGGGGACCCACCGCCGGAGAAGGCGCTGGCCACATTGCGCACCCATGTCAGCGAGCTGCGGCGGCGGCTGGAGACCGGTTCCGAGGTGCTGTTGCGCAAGGGGACCGGGTACGTCCTTGACGTGCGCCCGGAGCAGATCGACTCCGAGCAGGCCCGTCGGCTGCTGGAACAGGGCCGGCGCGCGGTGGATGACGGTGACCCGGTGAGCGCGATCGCCCCGTTGCAGGAGGCCCAGGCCCTCTGGCGGGGACCGCCGCTGGTCGACCTGATCGACTACCCGTTCACCCGGGCCTACGTGGACGCCCTCGACGAACTCCAGCTCGACATCGCCAAGACCCGGATCGCCGCCGATCTCTCTCTGGGTCGTCATCGCGAGGTCATCGGGGATCTGCGCGTGCTGGTGACACGGCACCCCCACGACGACGGGCTGCGCCGAGAGCTGGTTCTCGCCTTCTACCGGGACGGTCGGATCGAGGACGCGGCCCGGGCCTGCCGGGAGGGCCTGGAGGCGCTGCACGACCTGGGGCTGGACTCCGCGATGTTGCAGCAGCTGCAGGAGGACGTGCTGCGCGGCGCGTCCAGCCTGGCCTGGACCCCGCCCCGCTCGCTCGACCGGCGGGTCTCCGTGGCGCCCACGAGCCAGGGGGGGTACCAGCTGCCCCCGGACATCCGCGAATACACCGGGCGCGACACGATCCAGGCCCAGGTGCACGCCATGCTGACCGATCCGGTCGGGCTGTCACGGGGAACCGTGGTGGCGGCGTTCGCGGGTAAGGCCGGCGCCGGCAAGACCGCCCTGGCCGTGCACATCGCGCATCGCGTCCGCACGGGGTTCACCGACACGCTGTACGTGGACCTGCGGGGCAACAGCACCCCGCTGGCCCCGGCCCGGGTGCTGTCCCGGTTCGTCCAGACGCTCGGGGTCAGCCGCTCCGCGGTACCGGCCGACCCCGACGATCTCGGCGAGATGTACCGGGAGCTGCTCGCGACCCGCAAGGTCCTGATCATCCTCGACAACGCGGGGGGCGAGGCACAGATCCGGCCGCTGCTGCCGACCAGCCCGGGCTGCGCGGTCATCATCACGAGTCGGTCGCGGCTGCACGGTCTGAGCGCCCCGTACTGGATGGTGGACGTCCTGCTGCCCAGTGACGCGGTGGAGCTGCTGGCCAAGATGGTCAGCACGCAGCGGGTCGACACCGAGCCCGAGGCCGCGCGTGACATCGTCGGCCTGTGCGGCTACCTACCGCTGGCGATCCAGATCGCCGGGCGCAAGCTGGCCGCCCATCCGCACTGGAAACTGGCCCGCCTGGCCGGGCGGCTCGCCAACGAACGCGACCGGCTGTCCTGGCTGGAGGCCGGCGACCTGGAGATCCGGGCCAGCTTCTCGCTGAGCTACGAGGGCCGGCCGCCGGACGAGCAGCGCGCCTTCCGGCTGCTGTCGCTGCCCGCGATGAGCGATTTCGCGCCATGGGCCGCGGCGGCGGTCCTCGACCTCGACCTCGACGAAGCCGAGGACGTCGTCGACCGGCTCGCCGACGCCCAGCTACTCGAACGACGTGGCGCCGACCGGACGGGAACCGAGCGCTACCGCTTTCACGACCTGCTCCGGGTGTTCGCCCGGGAGCGCGAGACCGGGGTCGGCACCCCGCTCGGCCACCCCGCGGCCCCGGGTCGGATCCCCGAGGCCGGCGGGGACAACCGTCACACCGGCAACGGGCACACCGGCAACGGGCACACCGGCAACGGGCACCACGACGCTGCCGGGGCCCCCTCCGCCGGGGCCCCCTCCACCGAGGCCCCCTCCACCGTGTCCGGAGAACACCGGGCGGCCTTGGGGCGGCTGCTGTACGCCTATCTGGCGATGCTGCGGGAGGCGGTCGACACCTTCAGCCCCGGCGGGGTGCGCACCCTCACCCCCGCCGCCGAGGACGCGGCGGCGCTCACGACGGGGGCCGTGTTTCGGTTTGAACAGGCAGGCGTCGCCGACCTGGTCGGTCGGCCGCTGGTCTGGTTCGGCGGGGAACGGGGAAACCTCCTGAGCCTGATCGACCAGGCCCACGCGGCCGGTCTCGACGAGCCGACCTGGCTGCTCGCCACCGAGGCCGCCGAGTTCTACGCCTTCGCGGCGCACTGGGGCGACTGGGAGCAGAGCCACGTCCTGGGGCTGGCCGCGGCCCGCCGGGGCGGGCACCGCCTCGCCGAGGCGACGCTGCTGACCAACCTCGCCGAGCGCGACATCACGCTGGCCTTCGAGGACGCCTTCTGGCGACTGGACGCGGACGGCACGGACCCCGACGGTCAACCGGCGGTCGAGGTCTACCGGGCTACGGTCGACCACCTGGCGCTGGCCACGGAACGCCTCACCCGCGCCCGGAAGATCTTCGTCGACTTCGGCGACGAGCTGGGTGAGGCCCGGACGCTGCGCGGGCTGGCCGACGCCTGCCGCGGTCGGGGGGAGTTCTCCGCGGCCCTGGTCCACTTCGAGGCCGGCCTGGAGATGATGCGCCGGGGCGGCGCCCGCAAGGCCGAGGCGGAGACCCTGGTGAACGTCGCCATGGTCCACGGCGACCGGGACGAGCTCACCGACGGCATCAACTGCCTGACGATGAGCCTGTCGATCGCCCGCGAACTCGGCAACCGCCCGCTGGAGGCGCTGGCCCTGCGCCGGTTGGGCGATCTCCACCGTTTCCAGTACCGGTTGGACCGGGCTCTGGCAAGCTACAACGAGAGCCTGCCGCTGCTCGCCGAGCTACCCGACACCCGCTGGGAGCCACGCGTGCTCATCCGCCGGGGTGACATCCTCGCCCAGATGGACGACCATCCGGCGGCGCGGCGATCCTGGCAGCAGGGCATCACGCTGCTACGTCAGCAGGGCTCCCCCGAGCTGCCGGCCGCCGAGGAACGGCTGAGCGCACCGGTCACGGCCGAGCCCACCCAGTTCACCAGCGGGCGGCTGCTCAGCACGTTCGACCCGGCGTACTTCATCGCCCGGATCGCATCGTCCCGGCGCAGCGTCCGGTTACTCAACACCTGGACGGATCTGGCGACCCCCGAGCACCGGACCGCCTTCGCCGACGCGGTGCTCGCGGCGGTCGACGCCGGAGCGATCATTCAGGTGCTCCTACTCGACCCGGACTCCCCGGCCGTGGCCGGACGAGCCGCCGACCTCCTGCACAGCGTCGACGTACCGGGCATGATCCGCTCGAACCTGCTGGTCCTCGAGGCACTGCGGGATCGGCTCGCTCCCGTCCTGCGCTCCCGGCTCGCGGTGCGTCTCTACACCGAACAGCCCCTGACGACGTATCACCGCTGGGACACCGGGGCGCTGGTCTCGACGTTCCCCGTCGGGTACTCCTCGGCCGCCGCGACCCAGCACGAGGCGGCCGTCTCCTCCACCCTGGTCCAGTTCGTCGAACAGCACTTCGAGCGGCTCTGGAGTCTGGAAGGGAGCACCGCCTTGGACGACTATCTGCGGGTGCCGCTGCGCGTCTCCCCGTCGGACGCGGGCCATCTCGAGGTACAGGCCGAGTTCGTGCGCCTCGACGGGGCGGTGTACGTCTCCTCCCCCGACCTCGTCGCGCTGCTGGGCCGCGGCGGTCCGGACGGCCTGCTCGCGGAGGTGGCGGGCGACGGTCGGCATGTACTGGCTGGAACCGGACGGTGCCGGATGGTACCCCTGCGCGACAACGACGGCGCCGGGGCCGTGGCCACGGCCTTCGCCGACAAGTACGGGGCCGCCCGGGACAGCTTGCTGCGCCTGTCATCGGTGCGGCGATGAGCACGCTTGTCACCGTCGACTTCTGGCGGGTGCCCCGGCGACGGATCGGTTACGCCCTGGCGCGGATGGCCGCCGACCGTACCGCCCTGCGGCACACACCGGGACTGACCTTCGCAAAACTGCTGGGCACCGGTTCGGCGAGCAGTTTCACCCTGCGCGACGCCGATCCGTGCCAGTGGGCGATGGTCGCCGTCTGGTCCTCCCCGTCGGCGGCCCGTTCCTTCGAACGATCCGCGCCGGTGCGGGCATGGTCGTCGCTGGCCGAAGAACGCTGGCGGATCGACCTTCACCCGCTGTCGTCACGTGGGCGGTGGTCACGGCAGGAGCCCTTCGGCGACCCGGCGGCGTCGAACGTTCCGCCTCCCGCGAGCGCCCCCGCGGCGGTCGCGGTGATCACCCGGGCCCGCATCGCCCTGCGGCACACCCTCGCCTTCCGCCAAGCGGTGCCGGCGGTGGCGGTCGACCTCGCCGAGGCCGAGGGTCTGATCTTCGCGGCTGGCATCGGGGAGGCGCCGATCGGCTTACAGGGAACGTTCAGCCTCTGGCAGGACGCGGCGTCGCTGCGCAGGTTCGCTTACGGCCGCCCCGCGCACAGCGAGGTCGTCCGGCGCACACCGATGGTCGGCTGGTACAGCGAGGAACTGTTCGCGCGGTTCGCGGTGCTCGGCTCGCGGGGGACGCTGGGCGGGCGGGATCCTCTCCTGCAGGTCAGCCCCGGGCCGACGTTGACGCCGCGTTGAAGATCCGGCCACGGCCCCCCGCCGTATCCGGGCGGGGACACGGCCTGCTTTGACACCCCGTTGAACGGCACCCGCCACCGTGGAGGGGCCGCCCGTACCTTCCCACGCCCCGCACCTTCCCACGAACCGGGTGAAGCAAGCCGCATGTCGATACCCCGCGAGCAGGCGCCCTGGACGCAGCCCCCCCGCCGTCGGGTTCTGATCGCGACACCGGTGAGCGAACGGGTCGCGCGGCTCGTCACTCGGCACGACGCCGCCCGGCTACGCCCGGAGCTGGCCACCCGGCCGACGGGCCTGGCCGACGCCCTGGTCGAACTGCGGCCGCACACCCTCGTCGTCGGGGTGAACGCGGTGGATGGACCGGCACTCGAACGGTGGGCCACCGCGGTCCGCACGGACCCGGCGGAGGCCGGCCGGGACCGACCCCTGCTGCTGGTCCGCCGGGGCACCTCCCTCGCTGCCGTCGACCTGGCCGCCGCGGCCCGCCACCGGATCGAGGTGCGCAACACCCCCGAGGTCAACGCCCGGCACGTCGCCCGGTTCATCGTCGACCGGCTGTTCGACCCGCTCGGCCACGCACCCGGCGCCGAGTCGGCCGGGGCCGCCACGCGCACCGATCGGCCGGGCGTGCTCGGCCTCGTCGGCGCCGGAAACATCAACAGCCGGGTCGCCCGGGAGGGCGTCGCACGCGGCTGGCACCTGGCCGTGCACGCTCCCTCACTCGCGGCGAGGCCGGCGACGGTCGCGCTCTGGGCGGCGAAGCACCGACTGCCGGTAGACCGGATCCACGTCGCCCGCACCGTCGAGGACGTCCTCGACGCCGCCGATCTGATCAGCATCGCCGCGCCCCTCGTGCACGACGGGCCCCGGATATCCGCGGGCATGATCGACATGCGGCACGTCAAGTCGTTCACCGGCCGCCGACTCGTGTCGGTCAGCGAACCGCACGTCTTCACCGACCGGGCGCTGGTCGACGCCTACGACCGCCGCGACCTGGAGGTCGTGATCGACAACGCCCCCCGGTTCCTCGGCCCGGTCCGCGAGCTGCTCGCGGGGCGGATCGCCGAGGACGGCGGGGAGCCGCGGCGCGGATTCACTCTCTGCTCCGTGGCGATGCACAGTCCCGCCTGCAGCAACGATCTCGATCAGGCGTTCCTCGCGGTGGTCGGACGGGCCGACCTGGACGACCTCACCGGGAACGACCTCACCGGGAACGACCTCACCGGGAACGGCCTCACCGGGAACGGCCCGAAGGACGATCGTCATGACCTGGCCGATCGCCGGGGCGATCGGCGGGGCACCGGCCGCCGGGCCGTCGAGGACCCGGCCTCTGACGGTTCCGCCGTCGACAAGCACGACGTGGTGGTCGTCGGCGGCGGGATCGTCGGACTCACGATCGCGCTCGTGCTGCGGCTGCGGGGCCACCCCGTCCGGGTCCTCGACGCCGCGCCTGCCGACCGGGCAGACCCTGCCGCCCAGGGCACGACGTTCGCGGGGACGAACGGTCGGCACCTGTCGGCGACCGAGACCCTGCCGCAGGCGGACGCGAGCCGCGCGGGTGTCCTCGATCGCGATCCGACGCACGGCGGCTGGCGGCTACGGGACCCGGAGTCGCTGTCGGAGCCGGAGAGGGCCTGGGCCGGCGCCTTCGAGCAGTGCGCCGACCGTCCCGGGCTGCACGCGGTGGCCCGGGACCTGGTGATCGCCCTGAACCGGCTGGGGTTGCGCGGGTGGGAGCATCTTTTCGCGCTCGCCGACGGCGGGGACGGGCTCGCTGCCGGGTGCGGGTTGCGCTGGGACGCCCGCATCCCGCGGATCTATCTCGGTCCGGACGACCTCGCCGCGGGCGAGCGGCTGCAGCGGTCCGCGGGGGGGCGGGTCGTTCGGTTGTCCCGGGCGGACCTGGTTCGCGACTGGCCCGCGCTGGGCCGCTCGGTCCCGCTGCCCGACGGCGTCCGGGAGGTGACCGCAGCGGTCGAGGTGGACGGCTACGCGGTCAACATCCACGATCTGGCCACGGTACTCATCGACCGGCTGCGGGCCGCGGGCGTCGAGGTGCGCGCCGGCACCCGGGTGGAACGCATCGAGACCGACATCGAGACCGACATCGAGACCGACATCGACGGGAACCTCGACGGGAACCCCGACGGCAACGGGAACGAGGCCGGGCACGAAATCGGGAACGGAGCCGGCAGCGGGGTCCGGCTGCATCTCGCGGACGGCTCGACCCTGCGCACCGGCTGGGCCGTGGTGACCGTGGCCGGCCGCGACCTGCAGCGGCTGCTGGGCGCCGCCTGGCCCGGCGCCGGTGCCGTCGCGCATCTGCTCGGCCTCTCGCTGACCCTGCCGAACCCGGGTCTGCGACGGCCGGTGAAGGTCCACGCCGGAGATCCCCTAGGTGTGATCAATGTGACGCTGTCCGCCGATGGTGCCAGGATCCATGTCAGCGGCGGATTCGGGTATCTGGGCACCGCCGTGCGGGCGGCCGCGGACAGCGGCGTCGCCCGTCTGCGCGCGGTTTTCGAGCAGGCGGTCGCCGGCCTGTTCCCGACGCTGCGCCGGCCTGACGGCAGCGTGGAGATGCTCGACGTCCGCGTCTGCGAGCGCCCGGCGACCCCGGACGGCCTCCCCCTTGTCGAGGCCGTGGCAGACCACGGCGGCCGGGTGATCGTGGCGGCAGGGACGAACGCGGGTGGCACCGTGCAGGCCCCGGCGGTGGCCATGCTGGTGGCCGACCTCCTCGCCGGCACGCCGCGCTGCGCCACGCTCGCCATGGCCGGTGATCGGGCCGGTCTCCCACCCATCCGGAGTTAGCACCCTCCACATCAGTGGAATGACGTTACGTAGCAGTAATTCCCATCGCCGAGCGGTGCCGGCGGGCGGCGAGTTATCGTCGAGCGACGTGATGGTGCGCCCCAGCCTCCTGGCTCGCCGGACCCGACTCGTGGGGCCAGGTCGGCGATCCGGGCGCGGACAGGAGGCGACGCCGGTGACCGACGTGGACGTGAGGGTGGTCCGCTGGTCCCCGAGCCGGATGCGCACCCGGCTCGACGATGTCATCGCGGTCTACAAGGCCGCTTTCCTCGATCACCACGAGCCTGACCCGCAGCGGGCCGCCCGGGACCGGGCCGCCCATGCGCGCCGGCACTTCGAGCGGCGGGACCTTCGTGCCGTGGCGGCCGTCACACCCGACGACGAACTCATCGGGATCACCTACGCCCTGCCCGGCCGGGTCGGCCAGTGGTGGCACGACGTCGTCGCCGGCGCGCTCCCGCCGGACTCGGCCGCGTACTGGCTCGACGACTGTCTCGAGATCGTGGAGCTGCACGTCCTGCCCGCCTACCAGGGCCGGGCGATCGGGCGCACCATACTGCGGGAGCTGCTGCGCGGGGCCCCGCAACGCACGGCCGCGCTGTCCGCCCTCGAACCCCCGGGCAGTCCGGCGCGCCGGTTGTACGATCATGAGGGATTCGTTCCATTGTTGTCCGACTTCCAGTTCCCCGGGACCCTCACCCCCTACGCCGTGCTCGGCAAGGAGCTCCGCGGACGCTCCCCCGCCCGTCCCGACGGTGCCTCCGCCCAAGGAGCCGACCGGCACGCACCGGTACGATGACCGCCGACGCGCTCTTCACCGGATCGGCGCGGCCGGCGCGGCCCACCGCGGTGCCGTGGATCTTCGCGGCGGCCACCGTGGCGGTGCAGCTCCCCTGTCCGTTGGTCACCGGATCCGCCGGGGCGGCGCTCGCCATCGCCTCGATCGTGCTGTTCTTCGCCTCCTCGGTGAGCCACGCCCTGCTCACCCGTGGCCGAGCGTGGACCGCCGGGTTTCTCGCCGTGACCGTCGGCGGCGGGCTGCTCGTGGAGACCGTGGGCGTGCACACCGGCTGGCCCTTCGGCCGCTACGTCTACGGCTCCGCCCTGGGCACCCGCCTGTACGGCGTCCCGGTCGTGGTGCCGATGGCCTGGGCGATGGCGACCTACCCGGCGTATGTCCTGGCCCGTCGCCACCACCGCGGCCGGGCGCGCACCGTCGTGCTGGCCGCGCTCGTCCTCGCGGCCTGGGATCTTTTCATCGACCCGCAGATGGTCGCCGCGGGGTACTGGCGGTGGCTCGGCGGCGGCCCGACGCTCAACGGAATCCCACTCACCAACACCGCCGGCTGGGTGGCCGTCGCGATCGCCATGACCGCGGCGTTGACGGCGCTTCCGGACCAGGCCGGGAGCACGGCTCGCGACGAGCGCGCCCCGCTCGCCCTTCTCCTGTGGGCCTACGTCTCCTCGACGCTGGCGAACCTCACCTTCTTCGACCGTCCCGGTGTGGCCGCGGCCGGCGGGATCGCGATGGGGGCTGCGCTCGTCGCGGCGGCCCGGGCCGGACCCCGGGACCGTGCCCGGGCCGGGGACCGCCCGGTCCCGGCGGGCTCCCCACCACGATGACGGCGCCGTGGCGGACAGGGCACGGGACGAGGCACCGGACGGTACCGAGATCCCCGGCCCGGTGGCTTGCCGGGCGATGCTGGTCGGGTGCGGTACGGTCCGCCGCGGTGGCGTCCACCGCCATCGCCGTGCACACGGCGGTGAACGCGCGGCTGCTACGCGTCCCACCGCCGGCCCGGCCGGTACGCGAACGGGTGACGGTCGTGCTACCCGTCCGCGACGAGGCCAGGAGCCTGCCGCGGTGCCTGTCGGCCCTGCTCGGCTCACGGTGGGTGCCCGACCTCGAGATCCTCGTCTACGACGACGGTTCCACCGACGGCACCGGGGAGATCCTCGCGCGGTGGGCGGCGAGGGACAACCGGATCGTCGCGCTGCGCGGTGCGGAGCCGCCCGCCGGCTGGCTCGGCAAACCGCACGCCTGCGCCCGGGCCGCGGCGGCGGCCACGGGCACGGTCCTCGTCTTCGTCGACGCCGACGTCACGGTGGCCCCCGACGGCGTCGCGCGGACCGTTCTCCTCCTGCGGGACGCCGGCCTCGACCTCGTCTCGCCCTACCCGCGTCAGGAGGCGGCCGGTGTCGCCGAAAGGCTGATCCAACCCCTGCTCCAGTGGTCGTGGCTGGCGCTGCTGCCGCTGCGGCTGGCCGAACGCTCCGCCCGGCCGTCGCTTTCGGCGGCGGGCGGACAGCTGCTGGCCGTGGACGTGGCGGCCTACCGCCGGGCCGGCGGCCACGAGGGTGTCCGGGACCAGGTCATCGAGGATGTCGCCCTGCTGCGCAGGCTCAAGCGTGCCGGCGGGCGGGGAGTGGTCGTGGACGGCACCGATCTCGCGGTCAACCGGATGTACTCCGGATGGTCACAGCTGCGGGACGGCTACGCGAAGTCGCTGGCCGTCGCCGGTGGAAGCACGCTCGGCAGCGTCGGGCAGATCGGCATGCTGGCCTGGCTGTTCGTCGTGCCGGCGGTGGCGGCACTGGGTGGCTCGGGCCCGGGCGCGGTCGGGTACCTCGCCGGGGTCGCCGGCCGGGTGCTCGCCGCCCGCCGCACGGGCGGCCGGAGCTGGCCCGACGCCGCCGCTCATCCGGCTTCCGTGAGCCTGTTGGGCTACCTGACTGCGGTGTCGTGGTGGCGTCGTCGGCGGGGTACCGCCCGATGGAAGGGACGACCGGTTACCCGCTGCCCCTGACCACTGGTCCGCACCCCGCACCCCGCACCCCGCCAGGAGCTTCCCTTGCCCCTCCGGCGGCTTCCTTCTTCTTCCCGAGGCTTCGATGCCCGTTTCCTTCCTCGTGGATAACCGGGAAGGAGCAGCTCGTACAGTCGTCGCATGGCCCGTGTTGTGGTGATCGGCGCCGGTGTGGGCGGGCTGGCGGCCGCGGCCCGGCTCGCCGCCACCGGGCATGACGTGACGGTCTGCGAGCAGTCGTCGCGGACCGGAGGCAAGCTCGGCTGGTACGAGCGCGATGGGTTCGGCTTCGACACCGGTCCGTCCCTGCTGACCATGCCCGGCGTGTTCGAGGACCTGTTCACCGCGACCGGCGGGCCGTTGCGCGGCGAGGTGGAGCTGCGTCGGCTGGACCCGATCGCGTCCTACCGGTTCGCCGACGGCACGACGCTCGCCGCACATGCCGACGACGACGCGTTCGTGGCCGAACTGGACGATCGGATCGCCCCCGGGTCGGGCGAGGACTGGCGGCGGCTCGCCGACCGGGCCTGCCGGGTCTTCGACGCCGCCGAAGGACCGTTCCTGTCCAGTCCCGTGTCGGCGACCGGGCTGGTTCGGCTCGCCTGGTCCGCACCCGGTGACATCGCCGCGATCGCGCCCGGCCGGAGCCTGCGCCGGCTGGGCCTGCGCTACCTGCGTGATCCCCGGCTGCGGATGATCCTGGACCGCTATGCCACCTACTCCGGGTCCGATCCCCGGCACGCCCCCGCCGCTCTGGTGTCGGTGGTCCACGCGGAACGGCGCTTCGGGGGCTGGTACGTCGCGGGCGGCCTGCGCCGCCTCGGGGATGCGCTCACCCGCCGCGCCGAGGAACGCGGCGTCCGGATCCTGCTCGACGCGCCGGTGCTGGCGGTGACCCGGACCCCCGGCGGCCGGGTCGACGGGGTCCGTCTCGCCGACGGTATCCGGCTGCCCGCGGACGTCGTCGTCGCGAACGCCGACGCGGCGGCGCTCTACGGCCGGCTGGTGAACGATCGGGTCGGCCGCCGGCGGCTGCGGCGGACTGTACCGTCGATGTCCGGCTTCGTGCTGCTGCTGGCCCTGACGGGTCGCACGCCCGGGCTGGGGCATCACACGGTCACCTTCCCCGCCGACTACGATGCCGAGTTCGATGCCGTCTTCGCGGGCCGGCTGGCGGCCGATCCCACTATCTATCTTGCCGCGCCCGCCGACCCGGCCTGCGCGCCGCCGGGCTGCGAGGCGTGGTTCATCCTGGTGAACGCGCCCCCGCATCGCGGCGCGGGCGGCCACAACGGCGCAGGCACCCTGGACTGGGACCGTCCCGGGCTCACCGACGGCTACGCCCGGCGCATCCTCGACGTGCTCGCCGCCCGCGGGTTCGACGTCCGCTCCCGGTTGCGCTGGTACGAGACCATCACCCCGGCGGATCTGGAACGGCGCACCGGGACGGTGGGCGGATCCATCTACGGTGGATCCTCGAACGGCGTGCGGGCGGCCTTCCTGCGGCCTCCGAACGCATCCCGGGTACCCGGCCTGTTCCTCGTCGGTGGGTCAACCCATCCCGGCGGCGGGCTGCCGCTCGTCGTGCTCTCCGCCGGCATCGTCGCCGGTCTCATCGGCCCGGCCTGACCCGGCGGTCAGGGCCGCGTGGACCGTGGCCGTGAGCTGAAGGAGGCCGATGGCGCAGACCGCCAGCGTCGCGGTCGTCGCGATACTCGCGGCGAGGTTCGCGAGGCCGGGCACCAGACCCGCTCCGAACGAGCCAACCGCGGCGATGATGATCCGGGTCGGCCGCTCCCCGACGGTCACCACACCGATCTCGTCGAAGCCGGCGTTGCCGGCCCGGGCCCGGGTGTACTCCAGCAGTCCCAGCATGCTGCCTGCCGCGATCACGAGGCCGCCGGGTGCGCCGAGACACCACAGGGCCAGCAGGTAGGCCAGGTCACCGCAGCGGTCCACGACGGAGTCCAGGACATATCCCCAGGCGCTCGCGCGTCGGGTGAGAATCGCCACCGCTCCGTCGAGGTTGTCGGCCAGGCCACTGAGCACGATCACCAGAGCCCCCAGCAGTGGCCACCGGCCACCGGCCACGGCCGGGGGAATCGCGAGGGCGGTGAGCACGGCCCCCCCGGCGGTCACCGCCGACGGGCGCACCCGGCGGGCGGCGAGCGGCCTGGCCAGCCAGTAGACCACCGTCAACCAGGCACGAACGAGCCATAGCCCGCGCGCCAGGTCGTAGCCGCCGTGCAGGGCCGACCATTGGGCAAGGTAGGTGTCCCGACCGGGTAGCGGGGTGCTCACGTCGTCCATCGTGCCCGTCGTCCATCCCGTTCCGCCATCCCGTTCCGCCCGGTACGGCCAGCGCCCCGCCCGGTACGCCGCCATCCGTCCGGTACGCCGTCTCGCGCTGGGACATGCTGGGACATAGAGTCTCGTCGTCCCCTACCGCGAGCCGTAGCGGCACCCTGCGTCCGGCCGGCGACCAAAACCGAAGGCGTCGATCGGTCACCGGACCGGCCCGAGGTGGGGAGACGCGGTGTCGGAGGAACAGCGGTGTCACGAGAGAACAGCGGTGCCACCCAGACGTGGCGGGAGTGACGTGTCCGAACAGGTAGGCGGCGTAGTGGAGACCCTTGAGGACCTCGACCCGCGGGCGGTCTTCTCCGCCCATCGCGACCAGGTGATCCTTGCGGTACGGATCACCCCGATCTTCAACACCCTTGATCTCAGCCTGGTGACGGCGGTGGTGGACGCCGCCAACCAGGCCGGGTTCGCGCTGGTCCGGGAGCATTCGCTCCGCGACGAATGGCTGCTGTGCGTCTTCGATGCCTACGACGAGCACGACTGAGTGCCGGCCCGGCGGCATGAGCGCGGACGGGTCAGGCGAGCGGCCCACCCGTCATGCGCCACCGGGACACCCCGCGGATCGGCCACCCCGCGGACCGCGGCCGGCTATCGGACCGCCTGGTAGATCTCTCGGGTGGCGCTGGAGCGGTTGAGGGTGATGAAGTGCAGGCCCGGTGCACCGCCGTCCAGCAGGCGACGGGACAACTCGGTCGCCACCTCGACCCCGATCGCCCGCACGGCCGCCGGGTCGTCGGCGACGGCCTGCAACCGGGAGGCCAGCGCCGGCGGGAAGGCCGCGCCGGACAGCTGCGCCATCCGGACGATCTGCGCGACGTTCGTCACCGGCATGATCCCAGGAATGATCGGCTTGTCGCAGCCCAGCCGGCGGACCCGGTCGACGAGACGGAAATAGTCGTCAGCGCCGAAGAAGAACTGGGTGATGGCGTAGTCCGCGCCGGCGTCGAACTTGCCCACCAGGTAGCGCGCGTCGCTGTCGAAGTCGACCGATCGTGGGTGCTTGTCGGGGAAGGCTGCCACGCCGACGCAGAAGCCGCCGACCGACCTCACCAGGCGCACGAGTTCGTCCGCGTGCCGCAGGCCCGCGGGATGGGCGGTCCAGGTGCCCTGCGGATCCCCTGGCGGGTCGCCGCGCAGGGCCAGGACGTTGCGCACCCCGACGCCGGCGTAGTTGCCGATGACCCGGCGCAGCTCGGCGACGGAGTGGTTGACCGCGGTGAGATGGGCGATCGGCGTGAGGGTGGTGTCGGTGGCGATCCGCTCGGTCACCCGGATCGTGCCCTCGCGCGTCGACCCGCCCGCCCCGTACGTCACCGAGACGAACGAGGGATGCAGCGCCTCGATCTGGCGCAGGGCCGTCCACAACTGCCGCTCGCCGTCCGGCGTCTTCGGCGGAAAGAACTCGAAGGAAAAGGACGCACGACCGGTGGCGAGGTACTCGCCCATCGTCGTGGGTTGCGTGCTCAGACTCCGGACCGCCGCCATGGCACGAGGGTAGACCGAGCGTGGCCACGATCGAAGACGGACCCCCGATCGGAAACACGACCGATCAGGCCCCGACAGCGGGCAGCAACATTTCCCCGGCGTGATCCCATGAATCCCCAGCGTGATCACGCGAGAGTCATGATCCGTCGATTCCACCAACGTGGGTGAGCAACCCGGCTGAAACGGGCTCGTTGGGCGGGACCAGCTGGGACAACCCAGATGGACGGTAGATGGACAAGAGACGTCAGATAGACAAGGGTCCCAGCGGCGCGGCGAGACCGACCCGTACCCGCCCGGACACGCTGCGCGCCACCACCTGGCACGCCGCGTGCGCCGACGGGGTCAGCTCCACGTCGGCCGCCCCGGGATCGGCGGTCTCCACCTCCACCCCGTACTCGCCGTCGGGCAGCATGACGGTGACCATGCCTGTCTCGCTCTGCGCCCGCACGCCGTCCGGCGGTTCGCTGAAGTGCAGGTTGACGTCGCCGTCCCGGCTGCGCGCGGCGACCGGACCGCGCGTGAGCTCCCGCCCGGCGATGGTGCCATCGCGGGTGACCAGGGACAGTTCACCGCCTACCCCCCACAGCGTGATTTCGCCGGCGAGCACCTCGGCCCGCACCCGGACCCGTGGCGGCACGGTCAGCCTGACCCGCACGTCGCTGGCCCGGCCGTCGATCCGCAGCGTGCTCCCGGCCCTCGTGAGCACGGGTACGGACCGACCGGGACGACGCCGCACGGTCAGCGCGACGTGCACGTCCTCGCGGTCCCGCCCGGAGATCTCGACGCGGCCGGCGGCCACCAGAACCTCCACGGCGTCGATACCGTCGACAGTGTGAGTCAGCTCCGCGGGTGGCAGCCGCAACAGGGTCAATCCGCCCAGTGCGGCGGCGACCAGCAGAACGGCGACCACGACGACGGCGGTGTCGAACACGGGCACACCGCACGGTACCCCGGGCGCCGGCCAATCCCCGGCCACACCACGGTGCCGGACCACACCACGGTGCCGGACCACACCACGGTGCCGGACCACACCACGGTGCCGGACCACACCACGGTGCCGGACCACACCACGGTGGATGTGCGCCGGCGGGTCTCCGCCGTGTTGCGGCGCTTCGCCGGTTCGCGCGGAGCGCTCCTGCGCGGAATCGACGACGATCTGATCCCGTTCGTCCGTATCGCCACCGAATTTCTGCTGGCGGAGGGCAAGCGGTTGCGTCCCGCCTTCTGCTACTGGGGGTGGCGGGGCGCGGGCGGCCCGGACTGCGACGAGATTGTGACCGCCGCCGCCGCCATCGAGCTGCTGCACGCCTGCGCGCTGATCCACGACGACGTCATGGACGCCTCCGACACACGGCGCGGCAGGCCGGCCGCGCACCGGCGCTTCTCCCGGGTCCACCGGACCGCCGGCTGGCGGGGTGATCCCGCCGACTTCGGCCGCTCGGCCGCGATCCTGCTCGGCGATCTGTTCCTGGCCTGGGCCGACGAACTGCTCGCGGCCAGCAGGATGCCACCCGAGGCGTTGGTCCGGGCCTGGCCCACCTACGGGCGGATGCGCAGCGAGCTGATGGCGGGGCAGTACCTCGACCTCGTCGGCCAGGCCGAGGCCGGTCCGCACGGCGGCCTCGATCCCGGGCGGGCGGTCCGCATCGCCCGGTACAAGACCGCCGGTTACACGGTGGTCCGTCCCCTGCAGCTCGGCGGTCTGCTCGCGGGCGCGCCGCCGGACCTGTTGGCGGCCTATGCGGCGTTCGGCCTGCCGCTCGGCGAGGCGTTCCAACTCCGCGATGACCTCCTGGGCGTGTTCGGCGATCCGGCGGTGACGGGAAAACCCACCGGGGAGGATCTGCGTGACGGGCGGCCCACTGGCCTGCTGGCGCTCGCGCTGACCCGTGCGCAGCCGGCCGCGGCGGCCCGGCTGCGCACGCTGATCTCCCCGCCGGTCCGGCGCGCCGGGCACCCTGAGGATGCGGGACAGCCCGAGAATCCCGGGTATTCCGGGGGACCCGGATGTTCCCCGGGATTCGGGCCCACCGAGAACCCCGCGGCCCGCGCCGCCCGGGTCGCCGAGGCCCGCGACATCATCGCCGCAAGCGGAGCGGTGGCCGCCGCCGAGGAACGGATCGCCGCCCGGACCGCCACGGCGGTCGAGGCGGCCCGACGGGCGGATCTGGACGTCACAACCCTCGCCGCCCTGACGGAACTCGCCATGGCAGCGACTTCGCGATCACATTGAGCAACCGACCACATCGGGTAACCGCACCATCGACAGGGAAGTCCATCGACCAGGAAGCAGGTGGCAGGTGCGCACGGTGACCGGAGCGACGGATCACGTCGTCATCGTCGGGGCCGGTCTCGCCGGTCTGTCGGTCGCGCTGCGCCTGGTCGGAGCCGGCCGGCGGGTGACGGTGCTCGAGCGGGATGCGACCCCCGGCGGTCGGGCCGGCCTGCTCGCACTGGGCGACTATCGTTTCGACACCGGACCGACCGTCCTGACCATGCCCGAGCTGATTGCCGACGCCCTGGACTGTGTCGGGGAGGATCTCGACCGCTGGCTGTCACTGACCCGGCTCGACCCGATGTACCGGGGGTTCTTCGCCGACGGTTCGTCGCTGGACATCCGCGCCGACCCCGCCGACACCGCACAGGAGATCCGGGCGCTGTGCGGCCCGGCGGAGGCGGCCGGCTTCGAGCGGTTCGTCGGAATCGTCACTGCAATGTTCCGCACCCAGCTGCGCCACTTCATCGACGCGCAGGTCGACTCCCCGCTGTCGTTGCTGCGCCCGCAGCTCGCCCGGCTGGCCGCCCTCGGCGGCTTCCGCCGGCTCGACACCGTCGTCGGCCGCCATCTACGGGACCCGCGGACCCGGCGGATGTTCTCCTTCCAGGCGATGTACGCCGGGCTCGCCCCGCACGACGCACTGGCCCTCTATGCCGTCATCTCCTACATGGACTGCGTCGCCGGGGTCTACCACCCGGCCGGCGGCATGCACGCCGTCGCCGAGGCGCTGGCCGGCGCCGCGGCCAAACACGGTGCCACCCTGCGCTACGAGACCACGGTGACGCGGGTGGAGGTGCGGGGCGGCCGGGCGGTCGCGGTGCACACCGCGGCGGGGGAGCGCATCGGCGCCGACGTGGTGGTGCTCAACCCCGACCTGCCGATCGCCTACACCGAACTGCTGCCTCCCTCGACGGCGCCGGCCCGCCTGCGCCGCCTGCGGTACTCGCCCTCGTGCTTCCTCCTGCTGGCTGGGGCGCGCGTGGAGTACCCGCACACCGCGCATCACACCATCCACTTCGGCCGGGCCTGGCGGTCGACCTTCCGCGAGATCATCGATCGCGGCGAGCTGATGAGCGACCCGTCCTTCCTCGTCACCACCCCCTCACGCACCGAACCCGCGATGGCCTCGGCCGGCGGCCACACGTACTACGTGCTCTTCCCCACACCCAACCTCACCGCCCCGCTCGACTGGTCGGTGCTGCGCTCGCGCTACCGCGACGAGGTGGTCGCCACCTGCGAACGCCACGGCTACCGAGGCTTCGGCGACGCCATCGAGGTGGAGCAGGTCACCACGCCCGCCGACTGGCGGGCCCGCGGGATGGCGGCGGGCGCCCCGTTCGCGGCGGCCCACACCTTTCGCCAGACCGGTCCGTTCCGCCCCTCGAACCTGGCCCCGGGCCTCGCGAACGTCGTGTTCGCCGGCAGCGGCACCCGGCCCGGCGTCGGGGTCCCGATGGTCCTCATTTCCGGCCGGCTGGCCGCGGAGCGGATCCTCGGCGCTGACCGGGGTTACCGTTCCCGCGCCCTGTGCTGACCCGTGACGCACCCCGGCAGCCCGACAGCCCGACAGCCCGGTGCCCCGGTGCCCCGGTGCCCCGAACATTTCCCACCGCCGAGAAGTTGCTGAAGAGCGGCTTAGAAGAGGCTTCCGGCCAGGCCGTGCCGAGTCCTTTGGCACCCTGTTCCACGATGCGGCTGGGACAATGCTGCCATGGACGAAGGGCACAGCCCGGCCGGCCTCGCCGTACCGGACACCACGTCGGACGCGGCGCTGCTCGAACGCGCCCTGTTCGAGATCAAAAAAGTGATCGTCGGACAGGACCGGATGGTCGAACGTATGCTCGTCGCCCTGCTCGCCCGGGGCCACTGCCTGCTGGAGGGCGTGCCCGGGGTCGCGAAGACGCTGGCCGTGCAGACCCTCGCAACCGTCGTCGGCGGTTCGTTTGTCCGCATCCAGTTCACCAACGACCTCGTGCCCTCCGACATCGTCGGTGCCCGCATCTACCGGGCGAGTCAGGAGGCGTTCGACGTCGAGCTCGGCCCGGTCTTCGCGAACTTCGTGCTCGCCGACGAGATCAACCGGGCACCCGCGAAGGTGCAGTCGGCGCTGCTGGAGGTGATGTCGGAGAAGCAGGTCTCGCTCGGCGGGGTCACCCACCGGCTTCCCGAGCCGTTCCTGGTACTGGCCACCCAGAACCCGATCGAATCCGAGGGTGTCTACCCGCTACCGGAGGCGCAGCGGGACCGGTTCCTGATGAAGGTCAACGTCCCCTACCCGAACCCGGCGGAGGAGCTCGAGATCGTCCGGCGGATGGGCACCTCGCCACCGCTCCCCGAGCGGGTCCTGACCCCGCAGGCGCTGACCCGGCTGCAGACCCGAGCCGACGAGGTGTTCGTCCATCACGCCATCATCGAGTTCGCCGTCCGGCTGGTGCTCGCCACCCGGTCCCCCGGCGAGGCGGGTCTACCCGAACTCGAGGGCCACCTGGCCTACGGAGCCTCGCCGCGCGCCTCGCTCGGACTGGTCGCGGCGGCCCGCGCGCTCGGCCTGCTGCGCGGGCGCGACTACGTCGTACCCGACGACGTCGCCGCGGTCGCCCTGGACGTCCTGCCCCACCGCCTGGTGCTCTCGTACGAGGCGCTGGCCGAGGGGCTGACCGCGGACGCGATCGCCGCCCGGATCCTGGGCGTGGTCCCGCAGCCTCAGGTGGCGCCCCGCCAGCAGGGCCCCCACTACCCCACCGGTCCGCATGCCGGCGGGTGGGGGACGAACCCGCGTTCGGGCTTCCCGGAATACCTCGACCAGGGTGCGTCCGGATGACGGACCCCGCGGACCGGCTCCGGGCCGGCTCCGTGTCGGCGACCGATCCGGCGGTGGAGCGGACCCTGCGCCGGCTCGAACTGACCGTGCTCCGCCGTCTCGACGGCATGCTCCTCGGCGATCATCTCGGGCTGCTGCCCGGTCAGGGCAGCGAGAAGGCCGAGAGCCGCGAGTACGCCGTCGGTGACGACGTGCGCCGGATGGACTGGGCCGTCACGGCCCGGACCACCGTCCCCCACGTCCACGATCTCATCGCCGACCGGGAGCTCGAGACCTGGGCGCTGGTGGACCTCA
Organism: Frankia sp. BMG5.23; assembly: GCF_000685765.2. Classification (NCBI taxonomy): domain Bacteria; kingdom Bacillati; phylum Actinomycetota; class Actinomycetes; order Frankiales; family Frankiaceae; genus Frankia; species Frankia sp. BMG5.23. The sequence continues at coordinate 58,224 of NZ_JDWE01000007.1, read as the reverse complement.
CCGCCAGCACCGAGTTCGGCACCGGTACCTGGCAGAAGCGTGATCTGGCGATTGCCGCCACGGCCGCGGTCGGCTTCCTGACCGCCCGCACCGGCAACCGGATGGGCGCGATCGCGCTGACCCAGGCCGGTCCACGGGCGATCCCGGCCCGGCCCGGCCGGGACGGGCTGCGGGCGCTGCTGCACACGCTCATCACCGCGCCTCGCGGCGCGCACGACCGGCCCCGCCGCCGGCCCGATCCGGCGGCGGCCACCGACCTCGCCGCGGCGGTGGAGGGCCTGCTGCGCCCGCCGCGCCGCCGGGGGCTCGCGGTCGTCGTCTCCGACTTCCTGTCCACCGACCTGCGCTGGGAACGGCCGCTGCGGGTGCTCGCGGCGCGGCATCAGGTGCTCGCCATCGAGATCGTTGACCCGCTCGAGCTGACCCTGCCACCGGTCGGGCCGCTGCCCGTCGTCGACGCCGAGACGGGGGCGTTCGTCGAGGTCCCGACGTCGTCGCGGCGGTTGCGGGAACGTTACGCCGCGGCCGCCGTCGCCCACCGCAGCGCGGTCTCGCTGGCGTTGCGCCGGGTCGGCGCCGACCATCTGGTCCTGCGCACCGACTCGGACTGGCTGGTCGACATCGTCCGGTTCGCCTCGGCGAACCGGCGCGGCCGGGGAGCCGGCCGCCGCCCGCCCGTGGGTCGGACCGACCAGGGTGGCACGGCGGCGCCCGCCACCAGTCGGGCAGGCACCAGTCGGGCAGGCAGCCGGTGAGCTTCCTGGCCGGGCACTGGCTGTGGCTGTACCTGGGGGTCGGCGCGTTGCTGATCTCCTATGTCGTGGTCTCGGCGCGGCGGCGGGTGTATGCCGCCCGGCTGTCGTCGACGTCGCTGCTGTCCTCGGTGCTTCCCCGCCGACCGCAGTGGTGGCGCCGTCACGTCCCGGCGGCGCTGCTGCTGCTCGCCCTCGCCGGGTTGGTGTTCTCCCTGGCGCGACCGGCGCGGGCCGAGCGGGTTCCCCGGGAACGCGCGACGATCATCCTGGCGATCGACGTCTCCAACTCGATGGCGGCCACGGACATCGCCCCGACCCGGCTGGCGGCCGCCAAGCAGGGCGCCTCGGCATTCGTCGACCAGCTCCCTCCCCGTATCAACCTCGGGCTGGTCTCGTTCGCCGGCAGCGCGACGGTCCTGGTGCCCGCGTCCGCCGACCGCGAGTCGGTCCGCGCCGGCATCCGCGGCCTGCAGCTCGGTCCCGCGACCGCCGTCGGCGAAGGAATCTTCGCCTCGCTCCAGGCGATCACCACCGCCGGCAAACGGTTCTCCGACACGGGGCAGAGCGCGCCTCCGGCCGCCATCGTGCTGCTCTCCGACGGGGAGACCACCCGTGGGCGGCCGAACAACCAGGCGATCGAGGCGGCGCGGCAAGCCCGTATCCCGGTGGACACCATCGCCTACGGCACCGCCGACGGAACGCTCGACGTCGGCGGCCAGGAGGTGCCGGTGCCGGTCAACGAACAGGCGCTCCGTGACATCGCGGAGCAGACCGGCGGCTCGTACCATCGTGCCACCTCCGGCGACGAACTGCGTTCGGTCTACCGGGGGCTCGGTAGCTCGATCGGCTACCGGACCGAATACCGGGAGGTCACCACCTGGTTCCTCGGGCTGTCCCTGGGGCTGGGATTCGCCGCGGCGGCGACGTCCCTGGCGTTCACGTCCCGGCTTCCCTGAGGGGATCGACGCCGACGAGGGGGTCAACCGGACGCCCCGGGGCAGGTCGACCCCGATCGGGCGGGAGCCGTCGCTATCCGCCTCGCTGGGTGGCTACGCTGACTAACGTGGGGCAGCTCGACGCGGCCGGAATCATCGATCCTCGACTACGTTCCTCCTATGCGCGGGCCCGGGCGCTCAATGCCGCCCACGGCCGCACGTACTACCTGGCCACCCTGCTGCTGCCAGGGTGGAAGCGGCCCCACGTCCACGCGCTGTACGGCTTCGCCCGCTACGCGGACGAGATCGTCGACGATCTCGACTCCACGCTGACCGAGGCCGAGCGGGCGCGCTGGCTGCACGAGTGGGGCAGCCGGTTCCTTGCGGCGCTACGGGCGGGGACACCCGCCGTTGACGTCGGCACCGAGATGGCCGGCACCGGGAGGGACCGGCACCGCGCGGAGGTCTCGGTGCTGCCCGCGGTGGTCGACACCATTCACCGCTTCAAGATCGATCCGGACCACTTCGCGGCGTTCCTGGCCTCGATGGCGATGGACCTCACCGTGACGGAGTACGCGACCTGGGACGAGCTGACCGTCTACATGCACGGATCGGCCGCGGTGATCGGCCTGCAGATGGTGCCGATCCTCGAGCCAGTGGACGACAGCGCCCTGCCCTATGCCCGCGACCTGGGGATGGCCTTCCAGCTCGCCAACTTCATCCGCGACGTCGGCGAGGATCTGCGGCGCGGCCGCGTCTATCTGCCCCGGACTTCGCTGGACCTGTTCGGGGTCACCCGGGAGCAGCTGGCCGCCGGCGTCGTTGACGGGCCGGTCCGCCGGCTGCTGGCCTTCGAGATCAGCCGGGCGCGGGAGCTGTTCCGCGCCGCCGAGCCCGGCATCCGCCTGCTGCACCCAACCTCACGCGACTGCCTGCGGACGGCGTTCGTCCTCTACCGGGGCATCCTCGACGAGGTCGAGCGCGCCGACTACCGGGTGCTCGAACGCCGCGTGTCAGTCGGGCTCCCGCGCCGGCTGGCGGTCGCCGGACCCGCCCTGGTCCGGGCCGTCCGGGCGCGTCGCGGCCAGGGCCACGGGATGCCTCAGATCAGCTCACGGCCCCCCAGGTAGGGCCGCAGCACTTTGGGAACGCGTACCTCGCCGTCGGCGGTCTGGAAGTTCTCCAGCAACGCCGCCAGCAGCCGTGGGGTCGCCACGGCGGTGTTGTTGAGCGTGTGCGCGAAACGCACGGTGCCGTCGGTGTCGCGGTAGCGCAGGTTCGCCCGGCGCGCCTGCCAGTCGTGCAGCGTCGAGCAGCTGTGCGTCTCGCGGAATCGACCGAGCGAGGGGAACCAGGTGTTGATGTCGTTCATCCGGAACTTGCCGACGCCCATGTCCCCGGTGGCGCATTCGACGACCTCGTAACACAGCCCGAGGTCGGACAGGATCCGCTCGGCAGTGGCCAGCAACTCGGCATGCCAGCGGGCCGACTCGGCCTCGTCAGCGGCGCACAGCACGAACTGTTCGACCTTCTCGAACTGGTGGACGCGCAGCAGACCGCGGACGTCCCGGCTGGCGCTGCCGATCTCCCGGCGAAAGCACGGCGAGATGCCGGCGTAGCGGATCGGCAGGCGGCCCACATCGAGAATCTCCCCGGCATGCAGGCCGACAAGAGCCACCTCGGCAGTCCCCGCCAGGTAAAGGTCGTCGGCGGGGATCGCATAGATCTCCTCGCGGGCCTTGGGTAGCATCCCGGTGCCGACGAGCGGCTCCTCCCGGACCAGGGCGGGCACCGACACGGGGGTGAAGTCCAGCCCGCGCAGCAGGTCGAGCGCATAGGAATGCACCGCGCGCTCCAGCATGACCATGTCACCGACGAGGGCGTACGCCCGCTCCCCCGCGACCCGCCGGGCCCGGGCGAACTCCGCCCACCCTCGTTTCTCGGCCAGTGCCGTGTGGTCGAGCGGGGTGAAGTCGAACTCCGGCGGCTCGCCGACGGTCCGCAACACCACGTTGGCCGACTCGTCGGCTCCCACCGGCGCACCCGACCACGGGATGCCCGGCACCAGCAGCATCAGCTCGGACAGCCGGCCCCCGGTTCGGGCCAGCTGCTCGCGCAGGTCCTTCAGCTGGCGGTCGAACGCCTCGTGCTCGGCCCGCAGCTCGGCCCGCCGGGCCGCGTCGGCCCCGGCGAACTGCTTCGCGAAGCTCTTGCGCCGAGCCTGCGCCTCGTCCACCTCGAACTGCAGTTTGCGATTGTCCCGGTCGAGCTGCAGCAGTTCATCGACATCCAGATCAATGCCTTTGGCCGCGACCGCGTCTTTCACGGCCTGCGGATTCTCCCGGATAAAGCGCTTATCGAGCATGGAATCGCGTCAGCCTCTGATCGGTACCGCATTGTGCTTTGCGGTAACGCTACCAGCCGTCCGGCCCGCGCACCGGTCCGCTCCCGGCCCGGCGGGCACCCGCCCCGGCAGGCACCATGCGGGGCGATCCGCCGCTCACCGGTTACGGTGCACAGACCACACCAGAACCAGACCACACCAGAACCAGCAGACCGCATCAGAAGCGAGGGAGGCCGGCGACGGTGGCCAGTTCAAAGGAGCGACGTCAACGCGAGCTCGCCGAGGCCCGGGCGGCCCGGCAGGCGCAGCGGCGCCGGCTCGCCCATCGCCGTCGTCAGCAGCGGCTCGCGATCGTCGCCGGATTCATCGCGATCGTCGTCGCGGCATCGACGATCGCCGCGATCCTGCTCACCGGCAAGGACGACCAGCCCGACGTGGCCGCCGCCGGTGCCGCGACGACACCCACCGCGACCGCACCCACCGCGACCGCACCCACCGCGACCGCACCGACACCATCGGCCGCCCCCCGTCAGACCAGCAGGGTCGGGCAGTGCACCTACACCTCCAACGGGGAGGCCCCGGCCCGCGGCGCCACCCTGCCGGCGGCCGCGGCCACCGTCGACACGTCCCCGGCGACAATGGTGATCATCACCGACGCCGGCACCATCACGGCCGCCTTGGACGCCCAGAAGGCACCATGCACGGTGCACGCCCTGCGCACGCTCGCCGACGCCAGGTACTTCGACGGCACCACGTGCCACCGCCAGACCGGGGGGGCCGACGCAGGCATCTCGGTCCTGCAGTGCGGCGATCCCACCGGAACCGGCAACGGCGGCCCGGGGTACGGGTACGCCAACGAGAATACCCAGGGCGTGACCTACGACCGAGGCGTGCTGGCGATGGCGCACAGCCAACTGCCGGACAGCAACGGCAGTCAGTTCTTCATCAACTACCAGAACCCGACCCCGCAGGGCGCGGCGGCGCTCGCCGGCAATTACACCGTCTTCGGGAAGATCACCAAGGGACTCGACGTGCTCGACAAGCTCACCGGGCCCGGCGTCGAGGGCGGCGGCTCCGATGGTGCCCCGGCGAGCAAGCCGAAGATTCTTTCGATCACGATCACCCAGGGCGGCTGACCCGCCGGTCAACCGGCCCAGCGGCGGATGGTGTCGATGCGGGCCTGGAGCTGCGCGGCGGTGGCCTGGCCGCTCGGCGGACCGCCACAGGTCCGGCGCAGCTCGGCGTGGATCATCCCGTGCGGTTTGCCCGTGCGGTGGAAGTGTGCGCCGACAAGCCGGTTCAGCTCCTTGCGCAGCTCGCCGATCACCTCGTGCACGGGCCGGGTGGCCGCCTCGACCGCCGGCTGCACGCCCTCGCGGGCCGGCGGGACGACCGGCGAATCCGCGGCACGGGCAGCGGCACGGCGCGTGGCGGCCTGCTGGGCGGCCTGCTGGGCGGCCTCCCGCTGGCGCAGCAGAACCGCGACCTGATCGGGCTCCAGCAGGCCCGGCAGGCCCAGGAAGTCCTCCTCCTCGATGGACCCGGGGGCCGCCGGGGTGCCGAACTCGCCGCCATCGAAGATCACTCGGTCGAGATGGGCCGAGGATCCCAACGCCGTGAACAAGGTGTCCGGCTTGTCGGGGATGTCCTTGCGCCGGTTGGCGTCCCGCAGCGCGTCGTCGTCGAAGGCGTCCGGATCGCGCGGGGACTTCTCCAGGGCGTGGTCCCGCTGGACCTCCATCTCGCCAGCCAGCGCCAGCAGGGACGGCACGCTCGGGAGGAAGACCGACGCCGTCTCCCCGCGACCGCGGCCCCGAACGAACCGCCCGACGGCCTGGGCGAAGAACAGCGGGGTTGACGCCGAGGTCGCATAGACCCCGACCGCCAGGCGAGGCACGTCCACGCCCTCACTGACCATCCGTACCGCCACCATCCACCGGTCGGCCGACCGGCGAAAGTCATCGATCTTGGTCGACGCGGTCGGGTCGTCGGAGAGGATCAGCACGGGCGAGGTGCCGGTGATCCGGGTGAGCAGCGCGGCGTAGGCGCGCGCGGCCGCGTGATCCGTGGCGATGACCAGCCCGCCCGCGTCGGGCATGCCGCCGGCCCGCACCTGGGACAGCCGGGTGTCGGCGGAGGCGAGCACCGCCGGCATCCAGTCCCCGCCCGGGTCGAGCGCGGTGCGCCACGCGGCGGCGGTCTGCTCGTTGGTGAGCGGCTCCCCGAGTCGGGCGCTCAGTTCCGCGCCGGCACTGGTCCGCCAGGTCATCTCGCCCGAGTAGGCGAGGAAGAGCACCGGGCGGACAACCCCGTCGCGCAGCGCCTCGGCATAGCCGTAGGAGGAGTCCGCGATGCTGCGCATCACCCCGTCGGGGCCCGGCAGGTAGGTGACGAAAGGGATCGGGTTGACGTCGGAGCGAAACGGAGTACCAGTCAGGGCGAGGCGACGCGCGGCCGGGGTGAACGCCTCCCGGATCGCCTCACCCCATGACAGCGCGTCGCCGGCGTGGTGGATCTCGTCCAGGACGATCAGGGTGCGACGCGCGGCGGTCCGGGCACGGTGCAGGGCCGGATGCGCCGCCACCTGGGCGTAGGTCACGGCGACACCGGTGTAGTCGGAGGATGTCGCCCCGGCCGAGTTGCGGAAGTCCGGATCGAGGTCGACACCAACCTCCGCCGCGGCCACGGCCCACTGGCGTTTGAGGTGCTCGGTGGGCGCGACGACGGTGATCCGACTGATCTCGCCGGCAGTGAGAAGGTCGGCGGCCACCTGCAGGGCGAAGGTCGTCTTCCCGGCGCCCGGGGTGGCGACCGCCATGAAGTCCCGGGCGCCCGACGACGACCGTGACCGGTAGATCTCCAGGGCCGCACGCTGCCACGCGCGCAGCGGTCGGGCTGGTGGAACGGGACGTCGTGGACGAGGGCTTCGGTCGAGGGGGCCGGCTCTCACGCCATCACACTCTAGAAGGCGGCACTCGGCGAAGACGCTGGCGGCCGCAGGCGCGTCGGGATGACCACACTTTTGCCGTGGATGGTCCCGAAGGGACCACGCCCGAGCATGACCGTCTTATCTCACAGAGGGTTAAGCTCCTGGAGTCAACCGATTGACTTCGGAGGCCCCGATGCAGCTCACGACCGGTCCTTCGGCAGTTCCCCGCGCACCGGTGGCCTCCGCGCCAACACCTGAGGTATCCGGTGGTGACAGGACGCCCACCACCCGCACACCCAACACCCGCACACCCAACACCCGGCTGCGACTGAGTCGGGAGGAACGGGGCTGGTCGCAGGAACGGCTCGCCACCGAGATCCGTCGGTTCTCCGTCATCCACGAGGGTCGCGAGGCCGGGGTGACCGGCAACATGATCTGCAAGTGGGAGAAGGGCGACAAGAAACCAAGCCTGCGTTATCAGCGGTTGTTGCGGGCGCTATTCGGCCGGTCGTCGGCGGAGCTCGGTTTCGTGGATGACGAAGCGCTTCCCGCCGCCGTCGGAGCACTGCGGGGCGGAACCGGTCAGGGTACGGCCGTCGCCGCGTCGATGAACCTTGAACAGGCGGCCTGCGAGACGGGCGCCGCGGGCACACTCGTACTTCACCCCGGCACCGACATGATCGACACGAACGGTATTCCCGTGGAACGTCGGGACTTTCTCCGGCTCTTCGCCGCGGCGGGCGGCGTCGCCGTCGTGCCCATGAACGGCGTCACGGACACCCCGCCCTGGGAGCGCCTCTCGGCGGCGCTGCGTCGCCGTAGCACGGTGACCCCGGAGCTCGTCAACGAGCTGGGCCAGCTCACCGCGGGGCTGTACGGCTTAGAGGAACGCGTTCCCGCCCGGATCCTGATACAGCGGGTCACCGGGCATCTGAGCAGGCTCAGTCAGCTGCTGGAGACCACGAGCCGGTCCCCGGTGCGCCGTGAGCTGACCTCCACCGCCGGGGAGACGGCGGCGCTCGCCGGATGGCTCTCGTTCGACATGAACGACCTGCCCGCGGCCGTCGCCTACTACCGGGTGGCCATCGAGGCCGCCCGCGAGGCCGATGACCACGCCCTGTGGGCCTGCGTACTCGGTTACGAGAGCTACCAGACCGCCAGCCGTGGCCGCCACGACCAGGCCTGCGCGCTGCTCGGTGAAGCCCAGCGGCGAGCCGCCACGGGCAGCACGGTGATGACCAGGGCCTGGCTGGCTGCCCGGGAGGCCGAGGAGCAGGCCGCTCGCGGCGAGGGCCGGGCGGCGCTGGCCGCCCTCGACCGTGCCCAGGATGCCTTCGACCGGGGTGAGAGCGACGGGGACCGGGTCTGGACGCAGTTCTTCGACCGGGGCCGGCTCGATGGCCTGAAGGTCACCACCTACACGCGGCTACGGCGACCCGCCGCGGCCTACGCCGCCGCCACCGAGGCACTGCGGGCGGCCGCTCCCGGTGCGACGAAGAAGCGGTCGTTGCTGATGAGCGACATCGCGGAGGTGCACATCCAGCGGCGGGAGATCGAGGCGGCCTGCCACTTCGCGGCCGAGTCCCTCGCGATCGTGCTCCAGACGGACTTCTCGCTGGGCCTGGCCCGTATCCGCCGCGCCCGGGAGCACCTGCGGCCCTGGCAGCACACCCAGGCCGTGCGCGAGTTCGACGAGCAGCTGCGGGCACTCACCTGACGGTGGGTGCCGTCTCGGCGCTGATCCAGCCCAGATAGTCGGCATGGCCGGCGACGATCGGCGTGGCAATGATCTCGGGATTTTCGTAGGGGTGGAGGACCACGAGCCGCTCATGTAGCTCATCGAATCGTTCGGTGGTCGTTTTCGCCAGACAGAGCCATTCCTCGGCCTGCTCGATCTGGCCCTTCCAGCGGTAGGTGCTGCTCATCGGTCCGATCACCTGGAAACAGGCGACCAGACGCGCCTCCACCAGGATCCTACCGATACGGTCAGCGCTTTCCCGGGAGTCGATACTCACGATGACCTGAAGGTGACCCACGCGCACTCCCATCTCTAAAACGATGGATACGCAAGATACCCTACATCGATCAGTGGCGGTAGCCGTTGAATTTACGGCGTCCGGTAGGATGGTCCGTATTCTCCGCGTGACATTCCACCCGGATCCACCCGGAATGGGCGGTTCAGTCGCAAGCCGTTTACCGCCGGTTGATCGGGAGGGTACATTCCGGCGCGGAAAGGCCACGCTGGGCGCAAGAGACAGCACCCCACGCCGGCCGGAGAAGACCGGCCTGCTCCCGTAACCAGCCTGGTCTCACCCACCGGTTGGTCCTACCGCTGCCGCGGTCCCCCGCCCGGGTCGGTGCCACCGCCGCCCTGCGCTGGCTTCACCCGTCCCCGGCGGGCGCGCCGTGAGCCGACGACCCCTGGGTCTGGCACACGCGGTAGCAGTCGTAGACACCGCCGACGCCGCGCACGGCGCCGAGCACCTTGTCCAGTTGCTCCGGCCCGGTGACCTCGATCGTGAAACGCGCATGCGCGACCCGATCATCGGATGTGGTCGTCGAGGCCGCGCGGACGGACGCCGAGATCTCCGAGAGCACCTCGGTGATGTCCGCGAGCAGCCCGTAGCGGTCGAACGCCTCGACGGCGATCTCCGCGGGAAAAATCTGCGCCTGTGGTGCCGACCAGGTCGCCACCGCGACGCGCTCGCGGTCCGACCCCGCCTCGGTGGCGTTCATGCACTCCCGGCGGTGCAGAGACACGGTGCTGCCGTGCGTCGCGAAGCCGACGACCACGTCTCCGGGCAGCGGAAGGCAACATCGCGCCAGCCTCGCCGGCACCCGACCACCCACCCCGTCGTCTGCCACGGCCGCGAGGCTGGGCATCCCACGCCGGGCGATCGGACGGGTCGGCGACGGCAGGCCCGACGAGGCGCCGTCCGCGCCGCCGGCGGTCCGCGCACCGCCGCCGCTCCCGGACCGGGTGGTCGTGACGCCCGGCTCGGCCGCCCCGGCGGCGGTGTCCCTGCGCTGCCGGGCCAGCCGGCGCCGGATACGTACCCGGGCCCGGGAGGTCCTGACGAAGTGCAACCAGTCCTCCGACGGTCCCGCGCCGGGGAGGTTGGAGGTCAGGATCTCGACGACGTCGCCGTTGCGCAGCCGGGTATGCAACGGGACGAGCCGACCGTTGACCCGGGCGCCGATCGCCCGGTGCCCGATGTCGGTGTGCACGGCGTAGGCGACGTCCACCGGGGAGGACCGGGCCGGCAGTGCGAGCATCCTGCCCTTGGGCGTGAACGCCAGCACCTCGTCGGCATCCAGGTCTGAGGACAGCGACTCGAGGAACTCGTCCGAGTCGACCTCCTCCTGCCAGTCCAGCAAGCTGTGCAACCAGGACAGGCCCTCCAGGCGGGCGCCGTCCGCGCCGGGGCCGACCGGTCGGGCGACGATCCCGGTCTCGGCCAGCCGGTGCATCGACGGCGTCCTGATCTGGATGTCGAGGGAGCGGCCGGCGCCGTCGGTCACCGTCGTGTGCAGGGACTGGTACATGTTGAACTTCGGGGTAGCCACGAAGTCGCGCAGCCTGCCGGGCACCGGTCGCCACAGGGCGTGGATGACACCCAGCGCCGCGTAACAGTCCGTCACCTCGTCAACGAGCACGAGGACGCGGACGAGGTCGGTGTAGTCCTGGACGGGCCGGTTGCGCTCCTGAGCCCGCTTGTAGATCGAGAACAGGTGGCTGACCCGGATGGAGACGGCGCCGTCGATGCGAGCCCCCGCGAGCCCGGCTCGCAACCGTGCCACCAGCGCCGCGACGGTTCCGGCCGCGCGCTCAGCGGCGGTGAACTCGTCCACCGTGGCGGCAATCCGGGCGTGCTCGGCGGGATGGAGCACGGCGAACGCCCGGTCCTCCAGCTCTCGCTTGATCACACTGACGCCGAGCCGGTGGGCCAGCGGGGCCAGGACCTCGAGCGTGACCCGGGAGATCTTCACCTGTTTGGGAGGGGACATGAAGGCGAGCGTGCGCATGTTGTGCAACCGGTCCGCGATCTTGATGACCAGTACTCGGTAGTCCCGGGCCAAGGCCACGATCAGCTTGCGCAGCGTCTCGGCCTCCGCGGCCTCCCCGAACCGCATCTTGTCCAGCTTGGTGACACCGTCGACGAGGTTGGCCACCTCCGCGCCGAACTCCTGGGTGACGGAGTCGAGGGTGTACCCGGTGTCCTCGACCGTGTCATGCAGCAGGGCAGCGATCAGGGTAGTCGTGTCCACCCCCAGCTCCGCGAGGACCTCGGTGACGGCGAGGGGATGGCTGATGTACGGATCCCCGCTGCGCCGCATCTGACCGGCGTGCAGCCGCTCGGCGACGCCGTAGGCGTGCACCAGCAGGCCGATGTCGGCGCGCGGATGATAGTCGCGATGCGCCTCGACGATGTCACGCAGCTCCGGCGGCACCTGGGACATCCGCGGTGTCGCCATCCGCCGGGCCAGGTGGGCGAGACGCACGCTCGCCTGCCGGGCCGCCGACAGGGCCCGGGAGGCCTCGTCGGCACCGCCGTCGGCCCGGGACAGCGCGGGGGTCAGACCGCCGCCGGCCGGCAGACCCGCACCCACGGTCTCAGCATCCACGGCACCCCCCTGATTCGACCCGTTAGACCTGTACGCCCGAGGTAACGCGGAAACAGCCGTATACGCCCTCGATGGCACGCACCGCACTCAGGATGTGCCGGAGATGCTTGGCGTCTCCCATCTCGAACGTGAAGCGGCTGACCGCCACCTGATCCCGTGTGGTGGCCACCGACGCCGACAGGATGTTCACGTGCCGGTCGGACAGTACCCGGGTGACATCCGAAAGTAGTTTGGTACGGTCCATCGCCTCGACCTGGATCACGACGAGGAACACCGAGCCCGACGACGGCGCCCACTCGACCTGGACCGTGCGGTCGTGCGGCCCGCCGCGCAGCCCCGACAGGTTGGAGCAGTCCGTCCGGTGGACCGACACGCCCTTGCCCCGGGTGACGAAACCGGCGATCTCGTCGCCGGGCATGGGGGTGCAGCAGCGGGCGAGCTTCGTCCACACGTCGGGAGCACCGGTGACGAGCACCCCCGCCTCCCCGGTCGAGCGACGCAGCGTGCGGATCGGCAGCTCGGTCTCACCCGCGTCCTCCTCGGCCCCCTCCGGACCGCCGAGGGCCACGAGCAGCCGCGAGACCACCAACTGGGCGCTGACGTGGTTCTCCCCCACGGCCGCGTAGAGGGCGGCCACGTCGGCGTAGCGCAGGTCCTTGGCCAGGTTCAACAGCGCGTCCCCGCTCATCAGGCGGGACAGCGGCAGGCCGTGGCGGCGCATCGCGCGGCCGATCGCGTCGCGGCCGGCGACGATCGCGTCCTCCCGGCGCCCACGGGCGTGCCACTGGCGGATCTTCGTCCTGGCCCGCGACGAACGGACGAACATCAACCAGTCCTCGCTCGGGCCGGCCGAATGGGCCCGCGAGGTGAAGATCTCGACCGCGTCGCCGTTGTCCAGCGGGGTGTCCAGGGCCGCGAGACGGCCGTTGATCCGGGCCCCGACGCACTGGTGGCCGATGTCGGTGTGCACCGCGTAAGCGAAGTCCACCGAGGTCGACCCGGCAGGCAGCGGGATGACGTCGCCCTTGGGGGTGAAGACGAAAACCTCGTCGGTCTCGGCGGCGAACCGCAGGCTGTCGAGGAACTCTCCCGGGTCCGCGGTCTCCCGCTGCCAGTCGAGCACCTGACGCAGCCAGGTCATGAGGTCCGCATCGGGTCCGCCCTTGCGCCGACCGGCCCGCCCGCCCTCCGGGGTCCCCGCCGAGGGCCGGGCCGCAACCCCGTCCTCCTTGTACTTCCAGTGCGCGGCAATGCCGTACTCGGCCCGGTTGTGCATCGCGTGCGTGCGGATCTGCAGCTCGACCGGTTTGCCCTCGGGACCGATGACCGTCGTGTGCAAGGACTGGTACATGTTGAACTTGGGCATCGCGATGTAGTCCTTGAACCGGCCGGGAATCGGCTTCCAGGTCGCGTGCACGGTACCCAGCGTGGCATAGCAGTCCCGGACCGAGTCGACCAGGACGCGGATGCCGACCAGATCATAGATGTCGTCGAAGGAACGGCCGCGCACCACCATCTTCTGGTAGATCGAGTAATAGTGCTTCGGCCGCCCGGAGACGACCGCCTTGATCCGCGCGTCCCGCAGGCCGACCTGTACCTGCCCGATCACCTCGGCCAGATAGACGTCCCGGCTCGGGGCCCGGTCAGCGACCAGCCGGACGATCTCGTCGTACCGTTTCGGATACAACGCGGCGAACGAGAGGTCCTCCAGCTCCCACTTCAACGAGTTCATGCCGAGCCGGTGGGCGAGCGGGGCGTAGACCTCGAGCGTCTCCCGAGCCTTGCGTTCCTGCTTGTGCTCGGGCAGAAAGCGCAGGGTACGCATGTTGTGCAGGCGGTCGGCGAGCTTGACCACCAGCGCGCGTGGGTCGCGGGCCATCGCGACGACCATCCGGCGGATGGTCTCCGCCTGGGCCGCCTCGCCGACCTTGACCCGGTTGAGCTTGCTGACCGCGTCGACGATGAGCGCGATATGGTCACCGAAGGTGTCCCGGATTGCATCGACGGTAAGCGTCGTCTCCTCGAGGGTGTCGTGCAGCAACGCCGCGGACAGCGTCGCGGTGTCCATCCCCAGATCGGCGAGGATGCTCGCGACCGCGATCGGATGAGTGATGTACGGGTGGCCGGAGAAGCGCACCTGGCCGGCGTGCGCGGCGTCGGCGACCTCGAACGCCTGCTGCACCTGGGCGATGTCGGCGCGCGGGTGGTTCGCGAGCAGCCCACGCAGCACCGGGTCGAGAGCCGAGGGAGGCGTCGCCCGGTGCGTCGCAAGGCGGGAGAGCCGACCGCGTACCCGACGCGGCAGCGGCGGCGACTCGTGCCCCAACCGGGGGACGACCGGGGAACCGTCCTCGGGACGCCGTCCCATGCCGACCGCGGTGACCAGCTCGGACCCCCCCGGGGATCCACCCGGCGGCTCCTGCCCGCGGACGTCGCCACCATCCGCAGCCGGCGGCTGTGCCGGCCCGTGGACTGCCGGCCCGTGGACTGCCGGCCCGTGGACTGCCGACTCACGCGCCGCCGATCCGGCGGTGGCCCGCGCGGCATCGCCCACCGGCCGGGGCTCCCGGAAGGGAGTGACGGCGGGCTGCGAAACTCCGGTGGTCACCGGCGCTGCCTCGGGCACGGACCGCTCCTGCGTAAGGACTAGACACCGAGCCTAACGCCGCACTGGTCAGAAGCCTTCCGCGGACCTCGCCCGGGCGAGGTCAAATCGTCAGAAGGGAGACGACATCGAGCGGCGCGACCCGATCACGGCCCGGTAGGAAGGACAGCTCCATGAGGACCGCCAGCCCCACGACCTCCCCGCCACCAGCCGCGAGCAGGCTGTGTGCGGCGGCCGCGGTGCCACCGGTGGCCAACACGTCGTCAACGAGCAGGACCCGGTCGCCGTCGTGCACCGCGTCGGCGTGGATCTCGATCGTGGCGGCGCCGTACTCCAGGTCGTAGGAGGCGCTTCGGGTCGGCCCCGGCAGCTTGCCCTGCTTACGGATCGGCACGAGGCCGGTGCCCAGCCGGTCCGCGACCGGCGCGGCTAGCAGGAAGCCCCGCGCCTCGATGCCGGCGATCGTGGTGGCCCCCAGCGCCCGGGCCGCGTCCGCCAGCGCACCGATGACCACCCCGAAGGCGGTCGGCGTCGCGAGCAGCGGGGTGATGTCTTTGAACACGACCCCTGGCTGCGGCCAGTCGGGAATGTCGCGGATGTGGCCACGCAGGACCTCGGCGACCGCGTCGTGCGCGGCGGACCGCTGCGGTGCGTCGTCGATGCTCGTCATCGTGCCGCTTCTCCCACCTTCAGGGTCGTCTGGACTTCAGGGTTGCCCGGACATCAGGATCGTCCCGACATCAAGATCGTCCGGAGATCCGCGGCCACCCGATCGGAGCCCCGCCCAGATCCGCGCGGCCGGCGACCTGGCTCACCGGCGTTTCTTACCGCTCGGCCGTCCGCGCCGCCCGGGTTTGCGCCCCGCGGCGCGCCGGGCAGGGGGCGCGCCCGACGGTCGTCGGGCGGCACCGCCCAGGTTCGCCCCGGCCGGAACCGGTTCACGCGCGCCGGAGACGGGAGCGTCCTCACCCCAGCCGGCCGGATCGACCGCCGCGCCGGCGGGAACAGCCGTGCCCGGCACACCCGCGGCGGCCCGGACCCGCCTGGCGCGCTCACGGGCGACCCGCGCATCCAGCGCCCGCACGGCGGGATCGCCGCGCTTGAGGTCGACGAGCAGCGGCGTGGCAAAGAACAGGGAGGAGTATGTACCGGAGGCGATACCGACGAACTGGGCGAGCGCGAGGTCCTTCAGCGTGCCGGCACCGAGCAGACCGGCGCCGACGAAGAGGAGGGATGCGACCGGGATGAGGGCGATGAGGGAGGTGTTCAGTGAACGCACCAACGTCTCGTTGAGCGCGTCGTTCGTCGCCTCCGCGTAGGTCCGCCGCGTCGACGTGCCCATGCCCGCGGTGTTCTCCCGCACCCGGTCGAACACCACCACCGTGTCGTACAGGGAGAATCCGAGGATCGTCAGCACGGCGATGACCGTCGACGGCGTCACCTCGAAACCTACCAGCGAGTAGACACCCATGGTGACGACGAGGTCGTGAACAAGAGCGGCCATCGCCGCGAGCGCCATCCTCCACTCGAACCGTACCGAGAGGTAGATCACGACGAGCACGAGGAAGACGGCCAGGCCCTGGAGGGCCTTGTTCGTGATCGTCGATCCCCAGGACGAGCCGACGGTCGACACGGCGATGTCGCGGTCCGGGTTCGACACCGAGAAGCGCTTGGCCAACGCGCCGGTCAGCTCACGGGTCTGGGCGTCGGAGAGGGTCGGCGTCTGGATCCGGAACTGGTGGGAGGTCTCCAGTTGCTGGACCACACTGTCCGCCGGGTCGAGCCCGATGCCGGACAGCGTGTCCTCGACCTGCGCGACGGTACCGCCACCGCTGGGTAGCTGGAAGACCGCGCCACCGGAGAACTCGATACCGAAGGTGAAGCCACGGAAGATCATGCTGATGATGCAGACGGCGACCACGACGCCGGAGACGGCATACCAGGCCTTGCGCCGGCCGACGAAGTCGACGTTGAAGTCGCTGCGGTAGATCCGCCCGACCAGTGCCATCTCAGCTCTCCCGCCTCTGCCCGGCCGGCGCCGGCCGCTTGGCCAGTCGCGCCCGGGTGGAAGCGGCCGGCGCCACGCCACCGCCACGCCCGCCGAGGGTCTTCGGACTCAGGCCCGAGTACCGGCTGACCGAGAACAGTCTGCGCCGCACCAGCAACGTCACCAACGGCCGGGTGAAGATAAACATGATCACGACATCGCTCAACGTCGACAGCCCGAGCGTAAAGGCGAAGCCGCGCACCGAGCCGATCGACAGGATGTAGAGGACCGCGGCGGCCAGGAAGGAAACCGTGTCCGCGGAGAGCATCGTGCGCCGCGCGGCGGGCCAGGCACGATCCGTGGCCGCCCGGACCGTGCGACCGGCCCGGACCTCGTCTTTGATCCGTTCGAAGTAGACCACGAACGAGTCCGCCGTGACACCGATCGACACGATCAGGCCGGCGATGCCGGCCAGGGTCAGCGTGAACCCGATCGCCACGCCGAGCAGCACCACCGAGGCGTAGATCAGCAGACCGCTGACGGCGAGGGAGATGATCACGACCATGCCCAGCGCCCGGTAGTACAGGAAGGAGTAGGCGATGACGAGAACGAGTCCGATGGCGCCGGCGAGCAGTCCGCCGTGCAGCGAGTCACGACCGAGGGTCGGCGAGATGGACTCGGCCTGGGAGCGCTCGAAGGCCAGGGGAAGGGCACCGTAGCGCAGCACGTTGGCGAGGTCCTCGGCGTCGGACTGGCTGAAGCCGCCGGAGATCTGGGCCGATCCGGGGATGCGCTCGTTGGTCTGCGGCGCGGACTGCACCACCCCGTCGAGCACGATCGCAACCTGCTTGCCGATCGTGCTCTCGGTCAGCTTGGTGAACTTGTTCTGGCCCGGACCGGTGAACTCGACGTTCACGACCCACTGCCCGGTGGTGATGCCCGTGGTCCCGCCGCCGCCCTGCAGGCCCGCGGAGGCGGTCTTCACATCCGTCCCGACCACCGTGGCCGGCTTGAGCAGGTACTTCGTCGTCCCGGTCCGGTCACAGGCGGCGGTCCAGTCCTGCGGGCGGTCGGTGCTGACCGAGGCTTTGCGGACGTCGGCCGCTGCGCACGTCAGCGACTCGTAGCGAGCGAACACGTCGGCAGGCGGGCTGTCCCCGGTCGACCCGGTCGACCCGGTCGCCGCCGGCGCGGGGGCCGGGGCCGGAGAAGCCGAGGCCACCGGAGAAGCCGAGGCCGCGCCCACCGCGGGTGTGCCCGCGGCGGTCAGCGACACCGGCTGGGCGATCAGGCCGCGGCCCGTGCCGTCACCGAGCGCGGCCGGTTTGTTCGACGCGGCGGGTGCCGGGGATGACGGCGCGATGCTCGGCGTGCTCTGGCCGGCCGTCGGGGCCGGCTGGCCCGTCGCACCCGGCGTGGGTGCGGAGGCCGCCCCAGTGGGGGTGGGCACCGGGGTGGCCTGGCCGGACGTGGCGACCTCACGGAAACGCAGTTCAGCGGTCTGCCCGACCAGATCCACGACGTCGTTGCGGCCGCGGCCGGGCACCGAGATCTCGATCTGGTTGCCGGTACGATGAACCTCGGACTCGGCGACGCCCAAGCCGTCAACGCGCTGCCGGATGATGTCGACGGCCTGGTTGACGGCACCACTGTCGACGTTGTTTCCCTGCGTGGCACGAGGCGTGAGGATGACGCTCGTCCCGCCCTGCAGGTCGAGCCCGAGCCGGGGCTTCCAGTTTCCGGTAGCGGCCATGAGGCCGTAGAGGACGACGATCAGACCGCCGAGGATCCCCAGCCGGGTCCAGACGGAGATCCCCCTGGGTACCCGTGCCGAGCCGCGTGCCACCTGCGAGTCCCTTCCTCACGCGCCGGTGTGCCGGCGCTCGTTCGTCTCGCCGCTGCCCGGACCGGCGGTGCCCAAAGTATCCGAACGAATGTCACCGAGGGTGCGTTCCGCTCCCCGAACGGTAGTGCTCGGTCAGGTGACCGGCGATCACAGCTCCTTGCGGGGCGGGTGTGTCGTTTCACCGCCCGTGCCGCCGTCCCCACCGGGGAGGCCACCGCCGGGATGCGACGCCTCGGCGCCACCGGGGCCGTCGGAACCGTCGTCGTGTGACCGGGGTTCCCCGGAGGACTCCCCGCCGTCCCCGGCTCCGCCGGGCGTACTGATCACCCGAGCGACCGCGCTGCGCGAGAAGCGGCAGACGACATCGGGCGCAACCTCCAGCAGGAGGTCGCCGTCCTCCATCTCGACGACCGTGGCGTAGAGACCAGCGGTGGTCATCACCAGGGTACCGGGAACGATCCGCGATATCTGCTGCTGTTGCGCCTTGGCGCGGCGCCGCTGCATCGAGAAGAAGTAGACGATCACCAGGATGAGGATCAGCGGGAACAGAAGCCCGCTGATCGAACTGCCCCCGTCCTTGCCGGCCGCCACCGAAGCTGCCACGAGTACGTGCACGTCCTGCCCTCCTGATGTGTTGCGGCGATCGTACGTATCGATCGGATGCCTGTGGTGGGCAGGGCGGTTGTGCCCGGCACACAGGACCTCCTCCGGCCGGAATGGCCGATGCTACGGGGACGACTCATCCCGGACGGAGTAATCACCTTCAGTGACTACTCCCCGGCCGACCGACCCTCTCACAGTCATTCTCCCTCGGTGAACAGCGAGACCTGGGTACGACCGAGCGGATCGGTGACGGGGTCCAGACCGAGGTGCTCGAAGGCGGCGGGAGTGGCCATCCGGCCCCGGGCGGTACGGATCAGCAGGCCGGCACGCAGCAGGAACGGCTCGGCCACGTCCTCCACCGTCTCCGGTTCCTCCCCGACCGACACGGCGAGCGTGGTGAGCCCGACCGGACCGCCGCCGAACCGGGTGACCAGCGCCTCCAGCACGGCCCGGTCGAGACGGTCCAGTCCGAGCCCGTCGACGTCGTAGATCCGCAGCGCCGCCTGGGCGATCTCGCGGGTGACCACGCCGTCGGCCCGCACCTCCGCGTAGTCGCGCACCCGGCGCAGCAACCGGTTGGCGATGCGGGGCGTACCACGCGACCGGCCAGCGACCTCGGCGGCTCCCTCGGCGGTGAGGGTGACCCCCAGCAGGCCGGCCGAGCGAGTCAGCACCCGGGCGAGCTCGTCGGCGTCGTAGAAGTCCAGATGGGCGGTGAACCCGAACCGATCCCGCAGCGGGCCGGTCAGCAGGCCCGACCGGGTGGTAGCCCCGACCAGCGTGAATGGCGACACGTCGAGGGGGATCGCGGTCGCGCCCGGGCCCTTGCCCAGGATGACGTCAACCCGGAAGTCCTCCATCGCGGCGTAGAGCAGTTCCTCGGCTGGCCGGGCGATCCGGTGAATCTCGTCGAGGAACAGGACCTCTCCCGGGGAGAGGGCAGTGAGGATCGCGACGAGATCCCCGGCGCGTTCGATCGCCGGCCCACTGGTCATCCGCAACGGAACCTCGAGCTCCTGCGCCATGATCATCGCAAGGCTGGTCTTGCCCAGACCGGGCGGGCCCGACAGCAGGACGTGGTCCGGCGGGCGACCACGCGCCCGCGCCCCCTCGAGCATGATTGTGAGCTGCTCGCGCACCTTACGCTGGCCGACGAACTCGGCCAGGGTGCGCGGACGCAGCCCGGCCTCGAAGGCGCGCTCCTCGGGACTCGCCGCGGCGGACACCAGGCCGTCGTCACTCATGTCCCACCTCCGCGTACCCCCGCCCCTCGACGTACCCCCGCTCCGACCGACCGCCGCCCCGGCTGACCACCGCCCCGGCTGACCACCGCCCGACGCGGTCGCGCGCCGCATGGCGGCGTCATAACGGCCCTCACCTGCGTAGCACGGCAAGACTCGCGCGCAGCAGGGTCGCGGTGTCGGGCGGAGCGCCGCCGGTTCCCGAGTCGGCCCCGGCCCGGGAACCCGGGGCGCCTTCCTTTCCCGGGACGTCTCCCTTGCCCGGGGCGGCCTGCTCGCCACCGGCTGCGGCGCCCTCGCCGACGGGCGCGGCCAGGACCACGAGCGCCCGGGACACGGCGGCGTCGGCCTCACGACCCGAGTAGCCCAGGCCCACCAGCGCCTCCCGCACGGTCGCCGCGACCCCGACGGCATCGGCCGGCATCGGTTCCGGTCCCGACGTCAGGCGCGGGCCGGGCAGCGGCGCACCGTCACCCGGCGGACCGAGCCGGTCCCGCAGGTCCAGGACGATGCGCTGCGCGCCCTTGCGCCCGATACCGGGGACCTTCGTCAGCACCGCGAGATCCTCCTCGGCGACGGCGCGGCGCACCGTGTCGGGATCGTGCACCCCGAGCACGGCCTGGGCGAGCTTGGGCCCGACCCCGGCCGCGCTCTGCAGGATCTCGAAGACGTCGCGCGCATCGGCGTCGGCGAAGCCGTAGAGGGTCAGCTCGGTCTCGCGCACGATCAGGGTGGTGGCGAGGGAGGCGGACTCCCCCACCCGCAGCCGCGACAGCGTCGACGGCGAGCAGTGGACGAGCAGGCCCACCCCGCCGACCTCGATGACGGCGGACAGCGGGGTCAGCGCGGTGACCGTGCCGGCCAACGACGCGATCATCGGGTGGGTCCGCCCGGCGCGGCGGAACGGAACCGGGCCAGCGCCGGCCCGCGCCACAGGTGGCAGAGCGCCAACGCGAGGGCGTCCGCCGCGTCGGCCGGGCGTGGCGCCTCGGTCAGCCCGAGCAATCTGGTGATCATAAAACTGACCTGCGCTTTGTCCGCCCGGCCGCTGCCGGTCACCGCGGCCTTCACCTCACTGGGCGTGTAGAGACCCACCGGCAGGCCTCGCCGGGCGGCCAGCACGATGGCGACCGCCCCGGCCTGCGCGGTGCCCATCACGGTACGCATGTTCGCCTGGCTGAAGACCTTCTCGACCGCGACCGCCTCCGGGCGGGTGCGATCGAGCCAGGCGTCGATGCCATCGGACACGGCGCACAACCGTTCGGCGACCTCGGCGGTGGCGGGGGTGCGCACCACCCCCACCTCGACCAGGTGGGCCCGGATGCCGAGGCCACCGTCGACGACCCCCAGGCCACACCGGGTCAGCCCCGGATCGACCCCCAGCACCCGCATCCACCCTCCCGACCGCACGTTCACAAGAACATTCGTTCGATTCTAGGGGCGGCGGCACAACCGGACATCCACGACACGCCCAACAGATCGCCCGAGAGGACGATCAGCTGCCGACGAGCTCCATCACGTCATCGGAGATGTCGGCATTGAACCAGACGTTCTGGACGTCATCGAGATCCTCGACCGCCTCGATGAGCTTGAGGACCTTGGCGGCGGGTTCGGCCTCCAGCGACACGCTCACACTCGGCAGCCAGGAGATGTCCGCGGAGGTGACCGCCAGGCCGGCATCGGTGGCGGCCACCCGCACGGCGTGCAGATCGGTCGCCTCGGAGACCACCTCGAAGGCCTCCCCGACGTCGTTGACCTCCTCCGCGCCGGCGTCGAGCACAGCGAGCAGTACGTCGTCCTCGGTGAGGCCGGCGGTCTTCTCGATAAGCACGACACCCTTGCGGTTGAACAGGTACGACACCGACCCCGGGTCGGCCACCGTGCCGCCGTTACGGGTGATCGCCACCCGGACATCCGACGCCGCCCGGTTACGGTTGTCGGTCAGGCACTCCACGAGGATCGCCACCCCGCCCGGGCCGTACGCCTCATAGGTGATGTCCTCGTAGTTCACCCCACCGGCGAGCTCGCCGGAACCCCGCTTGACGGCCCGTTCGATGTTGTCGTTCGGCACGGACTGCGACTTCGCCTTGGCGATGGCGTCGGCGAGCGTCGGGTTGCCCGCGGGGTCTCCGCCGCCCGTCTTGGCCGCCACCTCGACCGTCTTGATCAGTTTGGCGAACAGCTTGCCCCGGCGGGCATCGATGACCGCCTTCTTGTGCTTGGTGGTCGCCCACTTGGAGTGGCCGCTCATGACCTGCCTCTCTTGCGCCCGATCATCGACCGGACCCGGACGATCGGACGCTGTCGACGAATAGCCGGTGCACCCGGGCATCACCGGTCAGCTCCGGATGGAACGCGGTGGCCAGCAGCGGTCCTTGGCGGACCGTCACCGGCGCCTCGGCGACACGGGCCAGGACCTCGACCGCGTCTCCTGCCTTTTCTACCCATGGTGCCCGGATGAAGACCGCGTGCACAGGTGGCCCCGCCACCCCGACGACCTCGAGGTGTGCCTCGAACGAGTCCACCTGCCGGCCGAAGGCGTTACGCCGGACGACGATGTCCAGTCCGCCGATCAGTGGTTGATCCGGCCGACCGCCCACGACGTCCCGCGCAAGCAGGATCATGCCAGCACATGAACCGAACACGGGCAACCCCGCGGCCACCGCCGCCCGCAACGGCTCCAACAGCTCGAACACGCGCAGCAACCGGCCGATCGTGGTGGATTCACCTCCGGGCAGGACGAGCCCGTCGACCTCGGCGAGCTCCACCGCGTGGCGCACCGCCACCGGCCGCGCGCCGGCCTCGGTGAGCGCCCGGGCGTGCTCGCGCACATCCCCCTGCAACGCGAGGATGCCGATCCGCGGGCCACTCACCAGCCGCGGTCGGCGTAGCGGGCTTCCGGGGGAAGCTCGGTGACGTTGATGCCCACCATCGCCTCGCCAAGGCCCCGGGAGACCTTCACCAGAACGTCGGGGTCCTTGAACATGGTGGTCGCCTCGACGATGGCCCGAGCGCGGCGCGCCGGGTCCCCGGACTTGAAGATCCCGGACCCGACGAACACCCCGTCCGCGCCGAGCTGCATCATCAGCGCCGCGTCCGCCGGGGTGGCGATACCGCCGGCGGTGAACAGCACGACGGGCAGCCGACCGAGCCGGGCCACCTCGGCGACCAGCTCGACCGGGGCGCGCAGCTCCTTGGCCGCCGCGTAGAGCTCCTCGGCGGGCAGCCCCGACAGCCGGGCGATCTCCGCCCGGATGGTACGCATGTGCACCACGGCGTTGGACACCTCGCCGGTGCCCGCCTCACCCTTGGAACGGATCATCGCCGCGCCCTCGGCGATCCGGCGCAGCGCCTCCCCCAGGTTGGTGGCTCCGCAGACGAACGGCACCGTGAAGCGCCACTTGTCGATGTGGTGGTGCGGGTCGGCAGGCGTGAGAACCTCGGACTCGTCGACGTAGTCCACCCCGAGCGCCTGCAGCACCTGTGCCTCGACGAAATGCCCGATCCGGGCCTTGGCCATGACCGGGATGGAGACCGCCTCGATGATCTCCGAGATCATGTCGGGATCACTCATCCGCGCCACCCCACCCTGCGCCCGGATGTCGGCGGGAACCCGCTCCAGCGCCATCACCGCGACGGCGCCGGCGTCCTCGGCGATGCGGGCCTGCTCGGCGGTGACCACATCCATGATCACACCGCCCTTGAGCATCTCCGCCATGCCGCGCTTGACGCGGGCGGTACCGGCATGCCGGGCGGAGTCGGTCGCCGGGCCGGCGGCGGGGGCAGTCTGGCCCTCGGACATGATGTGCCGTCTCTTTTCACTGGGTCGGGTCGCCAGGGCCGCTGGGTACCGGCATGTCTGGCACCTGCATGTCGGCTACCCCACCGGATGGTTCCCGTACGGGTGGGTCGGTTTTCCATGGTACGGCGATCTCGCGACCGGCCGGGCCATCAGGAGGCCAGCCCCGGCAGGTCGTCGCGAGGGACGCCCTCGCCACGGATCGGCAGGGCGTCGTCGATCTCGAAGTAGCTGGCCGGCGGCCGGCGGCCGGCCAGGTGCGCCATCCGCACCACGCGTCGACCGGCGAGTGCCCGCAGGTCGCGGACCGCGTCGTTGTGGAACTGCCGGGCGAGCGCGACCCGGGCCGCGCAGGAGTCGACCGCATGCAGCTCGGCGGGGTGGTGCTGGCCGGCCGCGGCGACCTCGGCGGACCGTAACGCCCGGCTCAGGGCATTCTCGCTCTGCTCGACCGCGGCGTCCAACGCCCCCCCGGCGAGCAGGTCCGGATAGGCCGTTCGGGCCCGGGCCACGCTCTCGCCCAGCTCGGCCAGCTCACATCGCAGGGCCAGCTCGCGCGCGGCGTCGGCGCGGGCGACCAGGTGCGCCACCAGCCCACCGCGGGCGTCCGCGACCCGGGCCGCGAGTCGGTCGAGCCGAGTGGCCAGCCAGGTCAGATAGGTCGCGATCGCCACCACCAAGGCGACCACCACCACGACGACGGTCATCCCGCGCAGCGTAACCAACGGCCGAATGTGACGTGGCTCTGGTACCGGGGCAGGTCAGTTACCACTCCTCGCGTCGCCCCGGACCGGCAACCGCGTCGCCGTCGCGACCGACACCCGCATGTCCCCGGAGACCATCTGGTACACCCCGACGATCCGCTCGGCGATGGCCCGCCAGTCGTAGGCGGTGACGACGGCGCGACCGCGTTCCACCAGCCGCGCGGCGCCGGCGGGATCACGCAGCACCTGGGCCAGGGTCGCGGCCAGCCGCGCGGGATCGCCGACGTCGAACAGCCTGCCGGCGCGCCCGTCATCGAGGACCCGGCGGAAGGCGTCGATGTCGCTGGCCACCACCGGGGTCCCGGTCGCCATCGCCTCGAGCAGCACGATCCCGAAGCTCTCCTGACCGGTGTTCGGGGCGCAGTAGACCTGCCCGGAGGCGAAAACCCGGGGCTTGTCAGCGTCGGAGACCATGCCGACGAGGTCGACCCGCGAGCGCAGGGTGGGCTCCAGCCGGGCCCGCACCGCCGCCCCGTCACCGGGCCCCGCCACCAGCAGCCGGACACCGTCGATCTCGGCGGCGAGCGCAGGCAGGGCGGCGAGCAGCACGTCAAGGCCCTTGCGCGGCTCGTCGATACGCCCGAGGAACACGACGGTGGGCCGCCCGTCGTCGTAGTCGGGCAGGGGCCGGGCGCCGGCGAAGTTCTGCACCGCCACCCCGTTCGGGATCAGGATGGCGTCGGCGCCCAGATGCTCGACGAGGGTGCGCCGGGCCGCCTCGGAGACCGCGATCCGAGCCCGCAGCTTCTCGAACGACGGCTGCAGCGCGCCCTGGGCCGCGGTGAGGAACCGCGACCGGGGGTTGGCGGTGTGGAAGGTGGCGACGATCGGTCCATCGGCCAGCATGCAGGCCAGGAGGCTGACGCTGGGCGCGGTCGGTTCGTGGGCGTGCAGGACATCGAAGTCGTGCTCACGCAGCCAACGGCGGACCCGGGCGGCCGAGACCGGGCCCATCAGGAGCCGGGCGACGGAGCCGTTGTAGGGCAGCGGTAACGCCCGACCCGCGTCCACCGCGTAGGGCGGCAGGGTCCGTTCGTCGTCCACCGGGGTGATGACGGACACCTCGTGACCGGCGGCGATCAGGGTCTCGGCGAGGTCACGCACGTGCGCCTGGACCCCGCCCGGTACGTCCCAGGCATAGGGGCAGGCCAGACCGATCTTCACGGCGGCGTCATCCGTCGTCGCGCCAGATCCGCTGGAGCATGTGCCAGTCCGCGGGGTGCGCGGCAACGCCGGCGGCGAAGGCGTCCGCGAGTCCCTGCGTCATCGTCGGGATGTCGCTCGGCTCGACGGCGGGATGGATCCGCCCGCTCCACCCGTCATGGTCGAACCAGAGCGTGGCGGGCAGCAGCGCCGCTCCGGTGCGCAACGCGAGCGCCGCGGGCCCGCCGGGCATGGTGGCCGTGGCGCCGAAGAACCTCACCGGGATCCCGCCACGGGAGAGATCCCGGTCCGCGAGCAGGCAGAGCATCCCCCCGGCCAGCAGGCGCTCGGTGAGCAGGTCGAACGGAGGAGCCTGCCCGCCGGTCAGCGGGACGACCTCCATGCCGAGTTCCGAGCGGAAGGCCAAGAACCGCTCGAAGAGCGCCTCCGGCCGCAGGCGTTCGGCGACGGTCGTGAACGGCACGCCATTCGCCACCAGCCAGGCGCCCGCCTGCTCCCAGTTGCCCATGTGCGGCAGCGCCACGATGGTCCCTTTCCCGCGGGCGTGCGCATCCCACAACCGATACTGGTCCAGCAGCCGCAGCCGGCCGACGACACGGTCCAGACCGATCTCTCGGAAGCGGAACACCTCCAGCCAGTACCGCGCGTAGGAGCGCATCGCCGCCCGGGTCAACCGGTCCAGATCGGTTCCCGGCGGCGCCACCCGGGCGAGATTCGACCGCAGCCGGCGCACCCCCCGCCCGTCGCGGCGGTAGGCCAGGTCGGCGCCGAACCGGAACGCCGCGGCGGCCACGGGCTGCGGGAGCAGCCGGACGCCGCGCCAGCCCAGCGCGTAGGCGAGGTCGGTGAACCGCCCGGCTGCCGCCGCCCGCCCAGCCGCCGTCGCCCGCACGCCCGTCGTCAACGCTCGGCTCTTCGTCGGGTCGTCTCGATGACCGCTCAGCGGCCGTTGCGGCCGGGGCCGAAGGTGGTCGCGCTCCGGGACGCAGCCGTGGTCCGGGACGCGGTGGTCGGGGCCGCCCTTGACGTCAACGGGGAGGGAGGGTCCCCCGCACGGTACCACTGCCGGTAGACGTGGACGACCCGCTGGACGACCGTCAGCGTGGTGGCACCGACGAGGAACCACAGCGCCGCGGGCAGGAGGTAGGGCACCCCGAGGCCGTACAGCCCGGCGGCGACCAGCAGGATCAGCAACCGCTCGCCCCGTTCGGCGAACCCCACGTCACAGGTGAAGCCGAGTCCCTCGGCGCGGGCCTTGACGTACGAGGTGATCGACCCGGCGACCAGGCAGATCAGGGCCGCACCCGCCAACGGCAGGGAATCGCCGTCGCCGGCGTACCAGAGGACGAGCGATCCGAAGATCGCGCCGTCGCCGACCCGGTCGGACGTGGAGTCGAGAAAGGCCCCCCACTTGGAGGAGATGCCGCGGGCGCGGGCGATGACCCCGTCGATCAGGTCCGAGAAGACGAACAGCGTGACTACCACGGTGCCGAGGAAGAACACCCCGCGGGTGAAGAACCCCAGAGCCCCGCCCGCGACCCCGACCATGCCGATGATCGTCACGACATCCGGCGACACCGACGACCGGGCGGCCCACTGGCTCACCGGGTCGAGCAACTTCTGGATCTGCGGTCGTGCCTTGCTAGCGAGCATGTCCGTCCCGTCGTCCCGCGTGGTCGTCCCGCGTGCGCCCGACTTCGGGCGGTCTTCACAGTACAGCCGCCACGATCCGCGCATTCCCGACCACGGCCGCCCTCGGGCTTGTGTCCCAGGTAACAGGGGAGGACTCTGCCGTTACCGAACAGGCCGTTACCTCCCAGTCAAGGAGGCGAGGATGTCATCAGCCTCGTGCGATGTGCGCAACGTCGTCCTGGTAGGCCACACCGGCGCGGGCAAGACGGCTCTGGTGGACCGTCTACTCGCCACCGCCGGGCCGCCGGACCGCCAGAACGGCGACCGTCAGACCGCCCAGACCAGCTACGTCGGCCATGCCGATCCCGAGCGTCGCCCGGCACGGTCGGTCAGCCTCACCCTGTGTTCGGTCAGTCATCGCGGGCTCACGATCAATCTTCTGGACACCCCGGGCTATCCCGACTTCGTGGGCGAGCTGCGGGCGGGCCTGCGGGCCGCCGACGCCGCTCTGTTCGTCGTCAGCGCGATCGACGGGGTGGATGGCGCGACCGGCATGGTGTGGGCGGAGTGCGCCGGGGTCGGCATGCCCCGCGCGATCGTGCTCACCCATCTCGACCATCCCCGGGCCGATTTCGCGGCGGCCGTCGAGGGCTGCCAACGGGCCTTCGGGGCCGGTGTGCTGCCGGCCTACCTGCCCGAGCGGGAGGCCGGCGCCTCGATGCGGCTGGTGGATCTGCTGTCCGGGCGGGTGCGGGAGTACCCGGACGGCGGCTGCCGGGAACTCGCCACCCCGGCCGACCTCACCGGCCGGTACGCCTCCGCCCGCGCCGCCCTGGTCGAGGGGATCATCGCTGAGAGCGAGGACGAGGCCCTCCTCGACCGGTACCTGTCCGGTGATGAGCCCGACACCAAGCTCCTGCTCGGCGATCTGGAGACCGCGGTCGCCCGCGGGACGTTCTTCCCGGTGTTGCCGGCCGGTCTGCTTCCGGGTTCGACCTCGGGTCCGGGCGCCGGTGCAGGGAGCGATCGGGGCGTCGATCGGGCCGGCGGTTTCGGCTCCGTCGAGCTGCTGGACCTGTTCGTGCAGGGGTTCCCCTCGCCGCGGGAGCATCTCCTGCCGCCGGTGAGCCGCCCTGACGGCTCCCCCTGCGAGCAGAGCCACGGTGATCCGGCCGGGCCGCTCGTGGCCGAGGTCGTGAAGACGACCACGGACCCTTACGTGGGCCGGATGTCGGTGATTCGGGTGTTCTCCGGCACGCTGCATCCCGACGATGCGGTGCACGTCAGCGGGCACGGCAGAGCCACGGCCAGGCACGCCGACCACGACGACGACGAGCAGGTCGGGGCGCTCTCCCGGCCGTACGGCTCGGTTCTGCACACGGTGGGCGAGTGCCCGGCCGGCGGCATCTGCGTGGTGACGAAGCTCAGCACCGCCGAGACCGGCGACACCCTCTCCGATCGCGACGACCCGCGCTACCTGCCCGCATGGTCGATGCCCGAACCGCAGCTCCCCGTCGCGATCAGTGCCCGAAGCCGCGCGGACGAGGACAGGCTGTCGACCGCACTCGGCCGGCTGGCCGTGGAGGACCCGACGCTACGGATCGAGCAGAACCCCGAGACCGCCCAACTCGTCCTGTGGTGCATGGGCGAGGCCCACAGCGACGCGGTCCTGGAACGGCTCGCCCAGCGCCACGGCGCCGCGGTGGACCGGATCGCGCCCCGGATCCCGCTGCGGGAGACACTGCGTGCCCCGGCACGCGGACTCGGCCGTCAGGTCAAGCAGTCCGGTGGGCACGGTCAGTTCGCGGTATGCCAGATCGAGGTCGAACCGCTCCCGGCGGGCGGGGGCTTCGAGTTCGTCGATGAGGTGGTCGGCGGCGCGGTTCCCCGGGCCTTCATCCCGTCGGTGGAGAAGGGCGTCCGGGCGCAGATGGCGCAGGGCGTCCGCACCGGCCATCCCATGGTTGATCTACGGGTCCGCCTCGTTGACGGCAAGGCGCACAGCGTCGACTCCTCGGACATGGCCTTTCAGATCGCCGGCGCACTGGCGCTCAAGGACGCGGCCCGGGCCGCCGGCGTCGTCGTGCTCGAGCCGATCCTGGCCGTTGACGTCCTGGTACCCGACGAGTACGTCGGGGCCGTGATGGGCGACCTGTCCACTCGCCGAGGACGGGTCGTCGGGATGGAACCCATCCCTGGCAGGCCCAGGGCCACCCCCCGGGCGGTCATTCACGCAGAGGTCCCTGCGAGCGAAATGATCAGATATGCGATTGAACTACGATCCTTGAGCCACGGCACGGGTAGCTTCACGCGGAACCATCGCGGCTACGAGCCGATGCCACCACAGCTTGGGGATGCCCTGTCGGCGTGAAGCGAAAAAATCGGCATAAAGCAGGAATCGGACATAAAGCGGGAAAGGCGGACGACTGGCAACCTTCGGCCCAACTCAGGAAGGATCGCCGACGGGAGACATCCGTGACCGCACACCCGCCGCACCGGGCAGGACGCCGGGCGGGACCCGGTGCGGCGGGCAGCCCCGACGGGGGCGCCCCGACCCGGCTGCGGCCTCCACCGGGCCCGGCGCTATCCGCCCTGCTCGTCGGACGCGGTCTGCGCCCAGGCCTGGGCGAGCATCTGCCTGGTCTGCCCGAGCAGGGCGGGCAGCACCCTGGTCGCGCCCACCACGGGCATGAAGTTCGTGTCACCGCCCCACCGCGGCACCACGTGCTGATGCACGTGCGAGGCGATCCCGGCGCCGGCGACATCCCCCAGGTTCATGCCGGTGTTGAACCCGTGGGCCCCGCTGGCGGCCCGCAGCGCACGGAGCGCGTGCTGAACGAAGAATGCCATCTCGACGATCTCTTCGGGGTCCATGTCGGCGTAGTCCGCGACGTGGCGATAGGGCACGACGAGAAGGTGTCCGGCATTGTAGGGGTACAGGTTGAGGACCGCGTAGACGCTTTTACCCCGGGCAACCACGAGGCCGTCCTCGTCGGACATCCCGACAATGGAGCAGAATGGGCATTCATCGTCACGGGAGCGGCCCTCACCCCTGATATAAGCCATGCGATGCGGGGTGTAGAGCCGCTGGAAAGCATCCGGACCGCCGACCCCCGCCTGCTCCTCCAGGGGAACCCCCTCGGGTGAGAGCTCGGCCGTCACGGGGCGACCGCCACGACGCCGCCCCGGCCGAGCCGAGTGAACACGCAGGCAGCGCCCATCGAGCGGGCCATGGACACCGGAACCTGCTCGGCCGTCAGCAAGGGCACCGCCTCCCCGGGACGAGCTCCCCGGGGGGGAGCAATATCATCTCGTCAATTTATCAGGATCTGAGCGACGAGAGACGCCCCCGGTAGGCGAGGAGGCTCGCGTGCGGGTGCGGTCCGGCGCATGAAGAGGGAGACTGACGGCGTGGGGGGGTCGCCGCCAGTCCCCCTCAAGTGACGTAATCGGTTTCGAACCACGGCGCCCTGAATCTGACGCGCGGATGATGCGCACGAGAGGTCCGCGACCGAGAGGAGCCCTCCCGGCGCAACCCCGCGAGAAGCCATCACGACAACCTTGCGACAGCCCGAGCCCGTTACGCCCTGCCCGACCAGCTTAGCGGACGTTAAGCCGATCTGTACAGCGTCAGCGGCACCTTCATGGGGGAAAACGCCAATCGGACCCGGCGTGGACCCCGCTCGCAAACCAGTGACCTGCGGAAAGGGGCGGGACGCACAACGATGCCGATCAACCATGGACCAACCGGTATATCAACGACCACCGGAATCGTTCCACGGCGACGCACGGCGGCGACCATCTCCAGCACGCGGAACTCCACGGGCACCACGAATCAACAGCATGCGCCCGAAAGGTGGACAGGCCCGCTCCCAAGGGCCGCGACGCATCGCGGTGGCGGCTCGCGCGATGCACCCAGGGGCACGGCGACGCGGGCTTGGACGTCACTTTCCGTGAAGAACGAGGCTCGGAGCCGACCCCGGGTCGAGGTATCGACGCGCTCGTCGCCCACACTGTCTCCCGGGCTGGAGCATCGGCCGGGACCCCCTCCGGGATCCGCCTCCATCGGCGATGTCCCCACCAAAGTGGGGGTAGATGTCGATTCGTCGCCAGCCCACGACGTCGCAGCCCAGACACCCAGAAACCGGCCAATCGGGGATATTTCGCACCACTCCCCGAGGCAGGCGCCCCACCGGGGGCGGACAGCTCCGACCACCCTTCGAGCCACAGCACGCCGCGAGGGCCGGGGGCACACCCGGGCAGACCTCGGACGGGACCGAGACGGCCTGCCACCGGGGGAAACGTGCCG
Organism: Frankia sp. BMG5.23; assembly: GCF_000685765.2. NCBI lineage: Bacteria > Bacillati > Actinomycetota > Actinomycetes > Frankiales > Frankiaceae > Frankia > Frankia sp. BMG5.23. The sequence goes on along the minus strand of NZ_JDWE01000007.1, from coordinate 26,685 downwards.
AGTCCCGCCGGCGGGAGAGGACACCGCCGAGCTGCACCACCCGTTTGGAGTAGCCCCTCCCAGGCACCGACAAACCCACCCGGACCAGGAAAAACGCCGCATCGCGGGGGGCGCGAAGATCATCCATCGGACAGATATCTCATGGGAGCACAACAAGCTCCCGGCCCGGGAGCGGAGCATGGCAAGCCCAATCGCGTGGGCGTACGTGGTTTCGAACCACGGACCTCTGCCGTGTGAAGGCAGCGCTCTACCACTGAGCTATACGCCCTTGCCGGTGGGACCACCCTACACGCCGGGGATACGGGCCGACGAAGGGGGGCGGCAGCGGGGGGTCGACGGACGGATGGGGCGATGTCCACCGTCCTGTCCGGTGGCCGGACTGGGTCAGGTTCGCCGCGACTGGCCGTGGTTGGGAAGGGTCCCGATGGGGAAGGCTCACGGGGGAACGGCCTTGGCGGGATGACCTGGCGCTCGGGGACGTTCGGACGCTACGGACAGTAATCATCTATAGGATATAAGTAGAAGATCCGTCCGATAGTCGACCGAACCATGATCACTCGAAGCAGGTTCACCCTTCCGGGCCAGGCAACTCGCCCGAACTACCGTAACGGATGTTGTCTTGGCATAATCTTGTTTCCAACGGGACTCGGAGAGGGAACTATCCCGTTACACGGGTGCTCGCCCGCACCATCGCACCATGAGAGGCCGCCCGATGACTATTCGTCACGATTCAATCACCGCAGAACTCGCCCTCCGCCTTGTCGTTCCCGGCGGGGCGCCCGTGCCGGTCGCCGCCACCGTCCGGTACGAGCCGGCCGATCCGTACGCGATCAGCATCGGCTTCCGCACCGGTGCGGACGAGGTCGTGGAGTGGACATTCGCGCGCCAGCTCCTCAGCGACGGTGTGCGCCGACCTGCCGGGGATGGCGACGTGCAGGTGTGGCCTGCCGCCCAGTCCGGGGGACGGATCGTCTGCCTGTCCCTGTCCAGCCCGTCCGGGCATGCACTGTTCGAGATGCCGCGGTCCGAGGTGCTGGCCTTCCTACGGCGGACGTATTCAGCCGTCCCCCTCGGCGGGGAGAGCGACATCATCGATCTTGACGCCGAACTCGCCCTCCTCATCTGGGGCGGCCCCGAGCGGTGATCTCACCGGGGTCGGGACCGCTGTCCGATCCCGGCAAGCCGGTGCGGGCATTTTGCGACCAGGGGAGGCCCTTCCCCACCTGCATCCGAGGTAGCTTCCACCCGGTCACACACAGACCAGTCACACACAGAGCACCCGCCCGCCTGGCCGGCCTAGCGCCGCCAGGCGGGTCCTTTTGTCCTCGGCCCACCGCCGGTGCCCGGCTTATCGTCCGATCGGCTCGCCAGCCCCACCAGCCGGTCGGCCTTCAGCTCGGTCTCACGCCACTCCGAGTCCGGATCACTCCCCCACGTGATACCAGCGCCGGTACCGAACCAGATCCGGTCGTCCTCGATCCAGAACGTACGAATACCAACAGACAGCCAACCCACGTTCCGGTCGGCATCCACCCAGCCGATCCCCCCGCAGTAGTAGCCCCGAGAGGCCGGTTCCAGTTCTCGGATGATCCGCAGCGCACTCGACTTCGGCGCACCGGAGACGGAACCGGGCGGGCAGGTCGCCGCCAGGAGGTCCCGCCAGCCCACCCCCGGCCGCAGCCGGGCCCGGACGGTCGAGACGAGGTGCACGAGACCGGGGTGTTTCTCCACAGCACAGAGTGAAGGCACCGTCACGCTTCCCGGGTGGGCAACCCGCCCGAGATCGTTGCGAACAAGATCGACAATCATGATGTTCTCGGCGACGTCCTTCTCCCGCAGATCCGCCGCCGTCCGACCGGTTCCCTTGATGGGCCTGGAGCTCACGACGTCGCCCTGGCGGGAGAGGAACAGCTCCGGGGAGGCGCCGACGATGCGCACCCCGGCCTCCGGCACGTCCAGGACGACCGCGTACGGCGCGGGATTGCCGGCGGCGACGACGGCCGCCAGGGCACCGAGATCGACACCGGCGGCACCGACACCGGGACCCCCCGCGCCTTCCGCCGCGGGCGCCGACAGGGGCGCCGACAGCAATCGGCAGAGATTGACCTGGTAGACCTCCCCCGCCGCGATGCGCTCACGGATCGCCGCAACCCCGTCAAGGTAGGCTGCCCGGTTCATGGTCGTCGCCCATGCGGCTCGCGACGGTCCGAGCCAGGGGCCACGCCGCAGCGCCGCGACACCACCGGGAGGCGCCGGCCGCACGTCGGCGAACCGGATGCAACGGACGGCCCCCTTGAAGTCGACGACGACCGCCCAGAAGCCATCTCGATCCAGCACCGCGGCGTCATCGCTGATCTCCACGACCTCGGTCGCGAACCGGCCGCCGGCGAGCAGGAACGAGGAGGCATCCCACGGGGGTGACGGTGCCACACGCCCGAGAGGGCTCGTCTCCCGAGCCGCCACGTTCGTCTCGCTCATTCCGATCACGCTACCGCCGCCCGAGGTGACCCGCCGCCCAGGGCATGGACCAGCCCCTCGACGGCCGCCAGCCGCATGGACGTGCCGTGGGCGAAAGCCGGTGTTCATCCGGAGAACCTTGACCCAACGCAACATCTCAGCGATGCCCGCCGGACGGTTCGACGTCTGGCCCGATCGTCCGCTAGAGTGCTACCTGCACCGCCGAGAAGCGCGGAGCAGCGCGGACGTGGCTCAGTTGGTAGAGCATCACCTTGCCAAGGTGAGGGTCGCGGGTTCGAATCCCGTCGTCCGCTCGGGAGCAGAGAGGCTTGAGGTCCGTCCCCAGCGGCCTCCCACGGCGGAGTGGCCGAGTGGTTTAGGCAAGGGCCTGCAAAGCCCTGTACGCGGGTTCGATTCCCGCCTCCGCCTCTGATCCTTTCGCGGGCGATTAGCTCAGTGGGAGAGCGCTACCTTGACACGGTAGAGGTCACTGGTTCAATCCCAGTATCGCCCACCGCGAGAAACGTTTTGGCTGTCCTATGAGGGCCACCCGTCACGGGTGGCCCTCTGCGTGTGCGACGGCCGGTGGGCGGTGGGCCGCCCGGAAATCCGGCGATGGGCCCGGCCGCCCGCCGCGCCCATCGCCGGACGAAGCCGGGTCAGCCCGGGCCGGGCGAGGACGCCTCGTCCCCCAGCAGGAACGACGTGATCCCGTCCACAAGGCCCGCCGCCGCCCGGGCCCGCCAGGCCGGGTCGGCGAGCTCGGCCGCATCGGTGCGGTTGCGCATGTTGCCGCACTCCAGGAAGACCTTCGGCACCCGCGAGAGGTTGAGCCCACCGAGATCGGAGCGGATCGTCATACCATCCTCGCCCAGGTAGTCCGCCAGTGGCTGCCCGGTGGCCCGGCCGAAGGCGGATCGCACCATCGCCGCAAGACGTGCCGACGGGGCGAGGATCGGTGCGTTGGCCCGGTCCGGGCTGAGCGCGGGCGCGATGACATGAAAGCCGCGCCCGTCCGCCGGTCCCCCGTCGGCATGTATCGACACCACCGCGTCGGCCGAGGTCCGGTTGCCGATGCGGGCCCGCTCGTCGATGCACGGGCCCACCCCGGAGTCGTTGTCGCGCGTCAGGATCACGCTCGCGCCCCGGGAGCGCAGAATGGCCGCCGCCCGCCCAGCGACGTCGAAGGTGAAGGCGTGCTCCGGGTAACCACTGTCGGTCTCGGCGCCGACGGTGTCGCATTCCTTGTCGAAACCGCCGGCCGGAACCCGCCGGTTGATCGACCCCGCGGCGGCGCCGTTTCCTCCGTTGTGCCCGGGATCGAGAACGACCTTCCGGCCGGACAGGGCGGTTGGTGAGGTCCCGTCCACGCCGGGCCGGGGGCCGGGTGCGCCCGCCCCGGCGGACCCGCCCACCACGAGATGCAGAGCCACCCCGGCGACCAGGGCCACGGCGACCAGGGCCACGGCGGCCGCACCGACAATCCGAAGCAGGATCGATGGTCTGATCCGTGCCGGCATTCGGTGTCTCCCGCCTACGGAGGGGGCCCGTCCCCACCGGAAGTGACCGTACGCGGTCGGCTGCGCGGCGCGCGTACGGGGGCCGCCCGGGCCCGGCCGTCAGCCGGTGACGAAGTCGATCAGTCGTTCCACCGCGCCGAGCAGGCCCACCTCAAGGTCGGTGTAGCTGTCCACCGAGGCCAGGATCCGGCGCCACATCTGCGCCGGGTCCTCCACACCGAGGGCCTGACAGACCCCTTCCTTCCAGGGCTGGCCGCGGGGAATCTCGGGCCAGCGGGGAATGCCGACCGACGCCGGCTTCACCGCCTGCCAGATGTCGATGTAGGGATGACCGGTCACCAGGACGTGGTCACCGGCGACGGAGGCGGCAATCCGGCTCTCCTTCGACCCCGGGACGAGATGGTCCACCAACACGCCGAGCCGGCGGCCGGGCCCCGGGCGGAACCCCGCGACCACCGACGGCAGGTCGTCGACCCCGTCCAAGCTCTCCACCACCACCCCCTCGATGCGCAGGTCGTCACCCCAGACCCGCTCGACCAAGGCGGCGTCGTGCAGACCCTCCACGTAGATACGGCTCGCCCGCGCGACCCTGGCCCGGTGGCGGGGCACCGCCACGGACCCGGACGCGGTGCGCGCCGCGGGGGCCGGGGTCCCGCGGCGGGGGCGCACGAGGGTCACCCGCGCGCCCTCGATCAGAAAGGCGCCGGGTTCCAGGGGGAAGACCCTCCGGATGCCGTGGCGGTCCTCCAGCGTCACCCCACCGTTCTCGCTGCCTACCACAGCCCCGCAGAAACCGGTGGCCACGTCCTCGACCACGAGGTCACGCTCGAGCTCGACCTCCGGCGGGCGCACCGGGCGCGGGCGGGCGGCGGGAGCCAGGACGTCCGGCCCGTAGTCTCGACTACGCATCCTGCGAACCTAAGCCGACACACCATCATGATCAGGGATATCGACGCGGGCGTGTCGAAAATGTGACAGTGTGGTCGTACCGAACGGACGGGTACGCCGGGACAGGCGGGCGTATCGGAACAAACGGGTGCATCGAGATGAACGGGTACATCGGGACAGATTGGTACACCGGGAGAGGTGGGTACACCGCGACGCGAGGGCGGAGCGCGGCGGAGGGGACACGACGATGAGTCAGCGTTACGGGCCGGGGACCGCCCTGCTGATCGTGGACGTGCAGAACGACTTCACCGATCCGGCCGGCAGCCTCTACGTGGCCGGCGGTGAGCAGATCATCGCCGGGATCAATGCGGAGATCGCCGCGGCGGTGGCCGCCGGCTCCCCGGTCTTCTACAGCCAGGACTGGCACCCGCACGAGACCCCGCACTTCGTCACCGGCGGCGGGATCTGGCCGCCGCACTGCGTCGGGGACACCCCCGGCGCCCAGTTCCATCCCGACCTGATCGTCAAGGGTGAGGTGATCCGCAAGGGGGTCGACGGCAGCGACGGCTACTCGGCCTTCTCGGTGCGTGACCCGGCATCGGGGCGGCGGGCCGCCACGGTGCTCGGTGAACGGCTGGCACAGCTGGGCGTGTCGAGGGTGGTGGTCGTCGGGCTGGCCGGCGACTACTGCGTCCAGGAGAGCGCGCTGGACGCCCGGCTGCGGGGCCTGAAGGTGCTGCTGCCACTCGACCTCACCAGGTTCGTCAACCTGCGCCCGGGCGACGACGAGCGAGCCGTGGCACGCCTGCGGGACGCCGGCGTTCTGGTCGGGTGAGAAGCCGGACCAGACGAGCCCGAACCGCCGGTAGCGGTCGAGCCCGAACTGATCGTGGAGCTGTCCTCGGCGGTGGAGACTGACCAAGAGCCGATCGGACCATGCGGTCGGTCAGGCCGCGCAGTCCCGGCAGATCATCCGTCGCTCGTCCACGAGCTGGCTGCGGTGATGCACCAGGTAGCACTGCGTGCAGGTGAACTCGTCGGCCTGGCGCGGCAGCACGCGGACGTTCAGCTCCTCGCCCGACAGGTCGGCGCCGGGCAGGCCGAGCTCGGTTTCGAACGGATCAACGTCGTCACCGAGATCAGCCGCCGCGTCCGCCCGCCGAGCCTTGAGGGCCTCGAGGCTCTGCTCCGAGGCGTCCTCGATGTCAGCTGTACGAGGGGTGTCGTAATCGGTGGCCACTGAAGTAACTCCCAGAGAAGTTGTGCGTAGTCGTGCGCAACCCACAACGCACGACCGCCGGGGTATGTGCCCGTCAGACCCGCGCTACCCCGATGTGGGCTTCACCACACCCTCGGCCCTCAGACGCCCCGGAGAATCCCCTGGCCTTGACCGACGACGTTGCCGCACTGATCTTCCGCAGCCCAGGAGCCTCGTCCACCCCGCCAGCCCGCCCGGCCGACGTCCGGCAGCTCTCCCGCGGCAGCCGGACGGCACGGCCGGCGCCCCGGTCACCTGGCTGCCCCCACCCGGCTACCCGGTCCGGCGCAGCCAGGTGACCGGGGCGCCGTGGGCGCCCCGGCGCAGCGGTTCGAGCACGTCGTCCCAGGCGGTTCCGAGCAGCCGGTGCAGGCCCCGGGAGAGCGTCTCCCGGGCTTCCCCCCGTTCCAGCAGAGCCCGCAGCGCCGCCTCCCCCACGACGACGTCCCCGTTCGCGGCGATCGCGGCGCGGTGCAGCCCTAGCTCGGGGGTGTATGAGTACCGCTCGGCGTCACACCCTGGTGAGGGTCCCTCGACGGTCTCGAACGTGACATGCCCGAGCCGGCGCAGCGCGCCAGCCACCCGCCCCGCGGTAGCAGGCGACGCCCGCCACTCCAGCCCGGCGAAGAGAAATCCGGGCATGCCGGGCTGCGCCGTCCAGGTCAACGACACTGGCGACGACAGAACGCCGGACACGGTGAACTCCAGGTGCGGGCACAGCGCCGGCGGACAGGCGAGAACCGCCAGCTTGCCCGGCACGGCGAAGGACGACGAGCCGGATGACAGCTCACGAGCTGTCGGGGACATTGCGACCACGCGGGACCTCCGTCGACGAGGAACGCCTTCCCCTGCGCCCGTCGACCCGCCCCCGTTCGGCTGAGTGAATCGTCCCATGGTCCGGCTCAGCGGACTAGCCCTACCTCCTCCTGAAGTATCACTAAATGGCCGGAAGTCTTGTCCGCACCAACCATTGGTGACGGGCTCGGGATGGGCCGATCGGGCAGGTCATCCGAGGAGGCGGGTCACCCGAAAAGATCAGGCGACGACGGCCGACGAGCCGCCGGACCGCCGAGCCGCCGGACCGCCGGGCCGGGAGACCCGGGAGTTACGAACCGGTTGACGGAGGTCCCGCGGACGGGCCCTCGGAGGGCGCGGGACGGGTCCCGACGGTCTTGTCCGCCTGGTCCGCACCGCCGAACAGGCCACCGAGGCCGCCGAGGGCGGTGGTCAGCTCGCTGGGCACGATCCACAACTTACTCGCCTGCCCCTGGGCGATCCGCGGCAGCGTCTGCAGGTACTGGTAGGCCAGCAGTTTCTGGTCCGCGTCACCCTCGTGGATCGCCCGGAAGACGGTGTCGATCGCCTGGGCCTCGCCCTGAGCGGTGAGGATCTGCGCCTCCCGCTCCCCCTCGGCCCGCAGGATCGCGGCCTGCTTCTCCCCCTCGGCCCGCAGGATCTCGCTTTGCTTGACGCCTTCCGCGGTCAGGATCGCGGCCCGGCGGTCCCGCTCGGCCCGCATCTGCTTCTCCATCGAGTCCTGGATGGACTTCGGCGGATCGATGGCCTTGAGCTCCACCCGGTTGACCCGGATTCCCCACCTTCCGGTGGCCTCGTCGAGCACGCCGCGCAGCTGCCCGTTGATCTGGTCCCGCGAGGTGAGGGTCGCCTCCAGGTTCATCCCACCGATCACGTTGCGCAGAGTGGTGACGGTCAGCTGCTCGATCGCCCGGATCACGTTCGCGATCTCGTAGGTCGCCGCCCGCGGGTCGGTGACCTGGAAGTAGATCACCGTGTCGATCCCGACCACCAGGTTGTCCTCGGTGATCACCGGCTGCGGCGGGAAGCTGACCACCTGCTCCCGAAGGTCGATGCGGTCACGGACCCGGTCGACAACCGGGACCAGGATCGCGAGGCCCGGCGTCAGCGTGCGGTGATACCGGCCCAGCCGTTCGATGACCATCGCGCGCGCCTGCGGCACGATGCGCACCGCCCGGACCAGAAAAATCAGTAGGACCACCGCGATCACCGCGGCGGCGATCACTCCTGCCATGGCGTACCCCTCACTGTCAGCCCCCTCGATGTCGGCCGTCCCGATGCCGGCCGGTTGAAGGCCGGCCGGCCCGATGTCGGCGCTGTCACATCCACTGGCATCGCCGGGGGCGCCGGGGCCCCGGTCGTCAGAGCTCGAAACTGTGGACGATGGCGGTGGCACCATCGATGCGCAGCACCCGCGCCTCGCTGCCGGCCTCGAGCACGGTGGTGGTGGGGTAGGACCGAGCCGACCAGATCTCTCCTTTGATCTTCACGCGACCCCCGCCGCCGTCGACCCGCTCCACCACCATCGCGCGCTCTCCGACGAGCGCGTCGGCACCCGTGAGCAGGGGCGGCGTACGTTGCAGCTGACGCTTCGCCACCGGACGCAGTCCCAGCCCAAATCCACCCGCCGCGACCACGAAGGCGACGATCTGCCAGACCAGATCGACGCCGAGCAGCGCGACACCGGCCCCGATGAGCGCGGCCAGCGCGAACATCGCCAGCGTCAGGTCCAGCGTCAGTAGTTCGCCGACGACCAGGGCGCCGGCGATGACGATCCAGATCGTCCCGTCGGACATGACTCCATGATAGACTGCGGCGTTCAGCAGGCGATCAAAGAATCTTCAAGGATCGCAGGCCCCGCGAACCCGGGATGAAGCGACCCCGGCCCGCGAATACCGTTCGGCCCGTAGGCTTCGGTCGTATGTCACAGGTATGGCCCGGCAGCCCCTATCCCCTGGGCGCCACATACGACGGATCGGGCACAAATTTCGCGATCTTCTCCGAGGTCGCCGACCGGGTCCAGCTGTGCCTGTTCGACGACGCGGGCAACGAGGAGCGGATCGACCTGCGGGAACGGGACGCCTTCGTCTGGCACGCCTACCTTCCCACCGTGGGACCGGGCCAGCGCTACGGCTATCGGGTCCACGGGTCCTACGACCCCGCCCGAGGGCTGCGCTGCAACTCCACCAAGCTCCTCCTCGACCCGTACGCGAAGGCGGTCGACGGGGAGGTCGCCTGGGACCAGGCGGTGTTCCCCTACACCTTCGGCGACCCCGACAGCGTCAACGACGCCGACTCCGGCCCCCACATGATGAAGTCGGTGGTAATCAGCCCGTTCTTCGACTGGAACGGGGACCGCCCGCCACGCCGGCCCTACAACGAGTCGGTGATCTACGAGGCGCATGTCCGGGGGCTGACCAAGAACCATCCCGGCCTGCCGGAGGAGTACCGCGGGACCTACGCGGGAGTCGCCCACCCGGTGATGATCGACCACTATCGCAAGCTCGGCGTGACCGCGATCGAGCTGCTGCCGGTGCACCAGTTCGTCCATGACGAGCATCTGGTCAGCCGCGGGCTGCGCAACTACTGGGGCTACAACTCCATCGCGTTCCTGGCGCCGCACAGCGGCTACTCCGCCTCCGGCGGCCACGGCCGCCAGGTGCAGGAGTTCAAGGGAATGGTCAAGAACCTGCACGAGGCCGGAATCGAGGTGATCCTCGACGTCGTCTACAACCACACCGCCGAGGGCAACCACATGGGTCCGATGCTGTGCTTCCGCGGCATCGACAACAGCGCCTACTACCGGCTCGTGGACAACCGTCCCCAGTACTACATGGACTACACGGGCACCGGCAACAGCCTGCGGGTACGACACCCGCACGTGCTACAACTGATCATGGACTCGCTGCGTTACTGGGTCACCGACATGCACGTGGACGGGTTCCGGTTCGATCTCGCGGCGACCCTGGCCCGGGAGTTCTACGACGTCGACCGGCTGTCATCGTTCTTCGACCTCGTCCAGCAGGATCCGGTGGTCTCCCAGGTCAAGCTGATCGCGGAACCGTGGGACCTCGGCGAGGGCGGTTACCAGGTGGGGAACTTCCCCCCGCTGTGGACCGAGTGGAACGGTAAATACCGCGACACCGTCCGCGGCTTCTGGCGCGGGCAGGACCACGGGATCGCCGAGTTCGCCTCCCGGCTGACCGGATCGAGCGACCTGTACGAGAACAGCGGGCGCCGGCCGTGGGCATCGATCAACTTCATCACCGCGCACGACGGGTTCACCCTGCACGACCTGGTCTCCTACAACGAAAAACACAACGAAGCCAACGGCGAGGACAATCGGGATGGCTCCGACGACAACCGGTCGTGGAACTGCGGAGTCGAAGGGCCCACCGACGACCCGACCGTCCTGTCCCTGCGCGCCGCGCAGACCCGTAACCTGCTGACGACGCTGTTGCTGTCCCAGGGGGTGCCGATGCTGGTCGCCGGAGACGAGATGGGACGCACCCAGCAGGGCAACAACAACGCGTACTGCCAGGACAACCCGATCTCCTGGCTGGACTGGTCCGACGCCGAGCGCAACGCCGACCTGATCGAGTTCACCGGCATGCTGTCAAGGCTGCGCCATGATCATCCGATCTTCCGCCGCCGCCGGTTCTTCCAGGGCAAGTCGCTGCGCGGGCAGGGCGGCACGACGCACGGCGCGGCCGAGGCGGTCACCGGCGGGCAGGCGGGCGGCCAGGACGCGGACGGCAGTGGCGGGCGCTCCGGCGACGACCCCGCCGTCAAGGACGACCCCGCCGTCAAGGACATCGCCTGGCTCCGCCCGGACGGCACGGAGATGTCCGACAGCGACTGGGAGTCCGGGACGGCGCGATCACTCGGCGTCTACCTCAACGGTGAGGGGATACCGGACCCCGACGCGCTGGGCCAGGCCATCATCGACGACTCGTTCCTGCTGTTCTTCAATGCCCACCATGAACCGGTCGGGTTCCAGGCGCCGGCGACCAGTTTCGGCAGTTCGTGGGAGATCGTCGTCGACACCCGGGCGTCGACGGCCGAGGTCGACGCCCGGCTCAGCGACACCGCGCTGCTCCACTCGGCCCTCGATCCCGCGAGCATGGGAAGGGCCGTGAAGGCCGGCGATCCCATCGAACTCGACGCCCGCTCGACCGTCGTGCTGCGCCGTGTCAGCTGACCCGACGCACCCCGACGGGGGGTACGGCGCCGACCGGGTGGTACCGACCGCCACCTACCGGCTCCAGCTCAACCTGGACTTCTCCCTCACCGATGCGGCGGTCGTCGTCCCCTACCTGGCCACGCTCGGCGTCTCCCACCTGTACCTCTCGCCCGTGCTGGAGGCCGCGCCCGGCTCGACCCACGGCTACGACGTCGTCGAGCACGGGCAGATCAATCCCGAGCTGGGGGGAGCCGGCGGGCTGCGCCGGCTCGTCGCCGCGTGCCGCAAGGCGGGACTCGGCCTGATCGTCGACGTCGTCCCCAACCACATGGCGATCGCCCCGGAAACGACGAACGCGGCCTGGTGGTCGGTGCTGCGCGAGGGACCCGAATCCCCCTACGCCAGCTGGTTCGACATCGACTGGGCCTCCCCCGACAACCCCGGCCGGGTGTTGGTGCCGATCCTGGGCGCCGGGCTCGCCGACTGCCTGGCGGCCGGGGAGATCTCCGTCGAACAGGACGAGGACGGCGACTGGGTCGTCGTCTACTACGACCACGTGCTGCCCGTCGCCGCGGGCACCGCCAACCCCGACGACGTCGCCGCGACCCTCGACGCGCAGTTCTACCGGCTGTGCTGGTGGCGGGTCGCCGCGACCGAGCTGAACTACCGGCGGTTCTTCGATATCACGACCCTGGCGGCGCTGCGCCAGGAGGACCCGGACGTGTTCGCCGCCACGCACCGGATTCTCATCGAACAGGTCCGCGCGGGGACCTTCGACGGGCTGCGCATCGACCATCCGGATGGGCTCGCGGACCCGGAAGATTACCTGCGCCGGCTGTCGGAGGCCACCGGCGGGGTGTGGACCGTCGTCGAGAAGATCCTGGAGGATGACGAGGCGCTGCCGGACACCTGGGCCTGCGACGGCACCACCGGCTACGAGGGGATCGGCCGGCTGACCCGGCTGTTTCTCGACCCGATGGCGGGTCATCCCCTCGCGGTGCTCTACGGCGAGATCACCCGTGCGGACCCCGACTACGAGGCCGAGGCGCGGGCCGCCAAGCTCGACGTCCTCGCGGGCGTGCTCCAGCCCGAGGTGGACCGGCTGACAAGCCTCGCGCTCGGGGAGGCCAGGGAGGCCCGGGCCGACCTCACCCGAACCGGTCTGCACGAAGCGATGTGCGAGATCCTCGCCGCCTTCGACGTCTACCGGGCCTACATCCGCCCAGACGGCACGCCGAGCCTGGAGGCCCGCGGGCACGTGGTCCGCGCCTGCGAGCAGGCCCGGTCCCACCTGCCGGGGCGGGCGACCGAGGTCGATCTCATCGAGGACCTGGCGCTGGGCGGGCCGGCCGAGTTCGTCGTCCGGTTCCAGCAGACCTGTGGGCCGGTGATGGCCAAGGGCATCGAGGACACCGCCTTCTACCGGTATGCCCGGCTGCTGGCACTGAACGAGGTCGGCGGCAACCCCGGCCGCTTCCCGGCGTTCACGACCGGGCACCCACGCAGCGCCGTCACCGAGTTCCACGAGGCGAACCTGTCGGTCCAGCGAAACTGGCCACTGACGATGACCACCCTGTCCACGCATGACACCAAGCGGTCGGAGGATGTGCGGGCCCGGCTCGCGGTGCTGTCTGAGGACCCCCGCGGCTGGGCCGAGGTGGCCGGCCGGCTCGCGCGGCTCGGGGAACGCCACCGCGACACCGAGCAGGGCTGGCCCGACCGGGTCACCGTCTACTTCCTGCTGCAGACCCTGGTCGGCGCCTGGCCGCTGCCCGCCGACCGGGCCACGCAGTACATGCTCAAGGCCGTCCGGGAAGCGAAGACCCACACGAGCTGGACCGACCAGGACCCCGGCTACGAGGCGGCCCTGACGAACTACATCGAGTCAGTGCTGGAGGACGACGAGTTCGTCGGCATCCTGGAGCGGTACGTCGCCACGCTGGTGGAGCTGGGCCGGCAGAACTCGCTGGCCCAGAAGCTGCTCCAGCTGACCATGCCGGGGGTGGCGGACGTGTACCAGGGCCAGGAGCTGTGGGATCTCTCCCTCGTCGATCCGGACAACCGGCGGGCGGTCAACTACGGTGACCGCACCAAGCTGCTCGCCGAGATCGGTGTGGAGTCGACCGCCGAGACCGGTGCGCCGCGGCGCCCGCCGACCCTCGACGACTCCGGCGCGGCGAAGCTGCTCGTCGTCGCCCGGGCGCTACGGACCCGCCGCGACCATCCCGAATGGTTCGGGGCGGACGCGATCTACCGGCCGCTGTGGGCCTCCGGCTCGGCCGCGGAGAACGTCGTCGCCTTCAGCCGGTCCGAGTCCGTCGTCACCGTGGTGCCCCGGCTTGTCCTCGGCCTGCGCCGCGGCGGCGGTTGGCGGGACACCACCATCCCCCTGCCCGAGGGACGCTGGACGGACGTGCTCACCGGCCGCAAGCACGACGGCGGCACCGCCTATGTGCTCCGGCTGCTACGCGACTTCCCGGTGAGCCTGCTCGTCCGCGCGTAGCACGCGGCAGGCCGGCCCCGGCCAACATCTGGTGGCCCGCGGCCGGGCTGGCAGGGGCGGCTCACGGCTGGGTCGCCTGCCTCTCACCGACCCTGAGCCAGACCGTTCAGCCGCCCGTGCGTTCCACCGCGCGTGCGGCAAGGTCCCGGCAGCCGCAAGATGGTCCCTAGGTCATGGCAAGACCCTGGTCCCAGGCTCCTGGCAAATGACATCGCGCACCGGCTCACGCCCGTCATGTTGCAATCCCTCGTAGGGATCATGAGGACCTGGTGGTGGCCCACCCGCCGGTTCGTCATGGTCATGTTGCAATCCCTCGTAGGGATCATGAGGACCTGGTGGTGGCCCACCCGCCGGTTCGTCATGATCATGTTGCAATCCCTCGTAGGGATCATGAGGACCCGAAAATCAACGCGCAGGTGGGACGGCGTGTCGTAGGCCCGGCGGAGGGGCGGGAGTGCAGCGAACCTCCGGTCGAACATCACGACAGCAAAATCATGGCATAACGGTGCCATACGATCAAGATGTGGAGGCATCGCGCGGCGGCTGCCCTCCCCTCCGGGGACTACCTCGCTGCCATCTCGGTGCCATCCGGCTCGGCATGCCGGGCAGCCGGGCGCCTTCGGCCGGGGACCGATGTCGTCACCATTGTCGCCGTCACGGCGTGTCCGACGGCTCTGGCAGGTAGACAAGACCGATGAGCACCCTGCGGCTGTGGGCCCCTGAGGCGAAGACGGTCAGCCTGGTCGTGGCGGGCTCCGCCGGCGACTCGACGCACGAGATGACCGCCGGGAAACGGGGGTGGTGGTGGGTCAACGTCCCGTCCGCGAAGCATGGCACGGACTACGCCTTCCTGCTCGACGACGGCAGCGAGGAGCTGCCCGACCCCCGATCGGCCTGGCAGCCGGGGCCGCTGGGGGTTCACGGCCGGTCGCGGCTGGTTGACCACTCGACCTTCCCCTGGACCGACGGGACCTGGCGGGGCATCGCGCTGGCCGGCAGCGTGCTCTACGAGCTGCACGTCGGGACGTTCACCCCGGAGGGCACCTTCGACGCGGCCATCGGCAAGCTCGACCATCTCGTCGAGCTCGGCATCGACGCCATCGAACTGCTGCCGGTCAACGCCTTCCCGGGCCGGCACGGCTGGGGTTACGACGGCGTCGGTCTGTTCGCGGTGCACGAGCCCTACGGCGGCCCGGACGGGCTCAAGCGCTTCGTCGACGCCGCGCACGCTCGCGGCCTCGGCGTGATCATGGACGTCGTCTACAACCATCTCGGTCCGGACGGCAACTACCTCGGCCGCTTCGGGCCCTACTTCACCGACCGCTACAGCACTCCGTGGGGCCCCGCGGTCAACCTCGACGCCCCCGGCTCCGACGAGGTCCGCACGTTCATCATCGACAGCGCCCTGTCCTGGCTGCGCGACTACCACTGCGACGGGCTGCGTCTCGACGCCGTCCACGCCTTTCAGGACAGCCGGGCACTGCACCTGCTGGAGGAGATCGCCGAGGCGGTCCACCGGCTCGGCGCCCAGCTGCGCCGCCCGCTGTTCGCCGTCGCCGAGTCGGACCTCAACGACCCGAAACTGGTCGCCGCACCCGAGGCCGGCGGGTACGGCCTGGACGGGCAGTGGTGCGACGACATCCATCACGCGCTGTGGGCAACCCTGTCCGGCGAACGGCAGGGGTACTACGGGGACTTCGGTTCGATCTCGACCCTCGCCCACGCGCTGACCAGTGGGTTCGTCCACGACGGCGGCTACTCGACGTTCCGCGGGCGCTCCCACGGCCGGCCGATCCCCCCGACCACGCCCGCCTACCGGTTCGTCACCTTCCTGCAGAACCACGACCAGATCGGCAACCGGGCCGCCGGCGACCGGGCGTCAGCCACGCTCAGCGACGGCCTGCTCCGGATCGGTGCGGCCCTGCTGCTCACCTCGGCGGTCACCCCGATGCTGTTCATGGGCGAGGAGTGGGGTGCCCGCACCCCCTGGCAGTACTTCACCGACCACACCGCCCCCGGGCTGGGGGACGCGGTGCGGGAGGGTCGGCGCGCCGAGTTCGCCGCCCACGGCTGGGAGCCGCAGGACGTTCCCGATCCCCAGGACCCGGCGACCTTCCAGCAGTCGAAACTCGACTGGTCCGAACCAGGCCGGGAGGGTCACTCCGACCTGCTGGACTGGCACCGCCGGCTGATCGCGCTGCGTCGCCGGCTGCCGGCGCTGACCGACCCGGCGTGGTCCTCGGTCGCGTGCACCTTCGACGAGGAGGCCCGCTGGCTGGTGGTCCGTCGCGGCGACGTGGCGATCGTCGTGAACCTGGCCGCCGAACGGCAGGCCGTCCCCCTCGACGGCGTCCCGTTCGACGCCCCGGCCGCATCCGCCCACGGGTTCACCTACATGCCGGGACGGGTGGAACTCGACGGCGAGTCGGTCGTGATCATCCGCCTGCTCCCCCCGGTCGAGCCGACCGCTGGCTGACCTGTCCGCGCACCAGCCCTCAGCGCACCAGCCGTCAGCGCCGGGTGTGGTCCCTGGACAGCACGAAATAGAGTCCGCCCAGCACCGCCAGCCCCACCAACAACACCATGACGAGCAGCACGACGTAGGTTCCCATGCACCCATGGTCGCAGGCCTCGGCACAACCGCCAGCGGGTCGTCCACGCCCGGAACGGCGAACAGATACTCCGGCCGGTCCGGCGTCCGGACCGCAGGCTCCGACACCCCACTCGGGTGCGTCAGCCGCACGTTCGGGCCGCCGCACCCGGCCGGGTGCGTCAGCCGGGCAGCATCCCGGCGACGCGGCCCGCGGTGTCGTTCCCCGCCGCGGCGTCCCGGGCCAGCGCGCTCAGCCGGGACATGGCCCGCTGGTACTTCTTGCGATGCGGCCCGGCGAGCAGCTCCGCTCCGAACAGCTCCCCGAAGGGCACGCCGGAGGCCACGACCGGGATCGACCGGTCGTAGAGCCGGTCGGCGAGGACCACCACCCGCAACGCCACCGCCTGATCCTCGACCGGCACGACCCGGTGCAGGCAGACCAGGGTGACCCCGGCCACGAGCGCGCCGTACCGGGAGGGGTGCAGCCCGGCGAGGTGCTCGCACAGCGCGGCGAATCCGTCCTCGGTCGCCCCCTCCACGGCAGCCGCCCGCGCGCCGACCTCGTCGTCGGTACACGGCGGGGGCGCGGCCGGAAGACCCCGGTGCCGATAGTCCTCCCCGTCCACCCGGAGGATGTCGAAGCTGGCCGCCAGACCCTGGATCTCACGGCGGAAGTCGGCGGCGGCGAACCGACCGGCACCGAGGTCCTCCGGCTGGGTGTTGCTCGTCGCGGCCAGGTGGACACCGGCCTCGACGAGCCGAGTCAGCAGGCTGGACACCAGCACCGTGTCGCCGGGATCGTCGAGCTCGAACTCGTCGATCGCGACCAGGCGCAGGCCCGCGAGGGCCCGCGCGGTCGCGGCGAATCCCAACGCGCCGACCAGGGAGGTCAGTTCTACGAACGTGCCATACGCCTTCGGACCGGGCACGGCGTGCCACAGCGAGGCGAGCAGGTAGGTCTTACCGACGCCGAAGCCGCCGTCGAGGTACACCCCCGGCCGCATTCCGGACGGACCGGCGCTTCCGGAACGGCGCGGGCCCGATCCGAACGGACCCGACACCCCCGTCCCCCGGGTCAGGAGCCCGCACAGGCCGCCCTTCCCAGAATGGCCCGCATACCTGGAACGGCTGGAACGGCTGGAACGATCTGAACGGCTGGACCGCCCGGACGAGGCGGTCAACCGGTCGGCGAACGCGGACAGCGCCATGACCGCGGCGGCCTGGCTCGGCTCGGCCGGATCGGGCAGGTAGCCGGCGAACCGGACCGCGTCGAACCGGGGCGGCGGGACGAGCGCCGCGACCAGGTCCCCGGGCGGCACAATCGGCCGGCGATCGACGAGACGCTGCGCCACCCGCCCAGCGTACGGAGACGCCCGTACCCGCCGTCCCGGCCCGCGGTATCGCGGCCGACGTCACAACGACCGCGATACCACAACGGTTGATCGGCCCCGGGCCGGCCATGGGCTCGCCGCCGACCTGGGTTCGCCGCCGATCGGATGACCAGCACCGTCGCCCGTTACAGTCGGCCCGGTGCGACGTATCTTCCCGGTTCCACCCCCGTTCGCCGGTTCCGCGGGGGCCGCCGGGGCGGTGGCCCCCGGAAAGGCCGCGGCGACCACAGACGCCGCAGCGACCACAGACTCCACGGCCGCGGCGGGCGCCGGGCTCGCGAGGAAGGCCATCGAGGACATCGAGGCCGTCGAGGACATCGAGGACATCGAGGACATCGAGGACATCGATCTCGACGAGGTGTACGCCTACCCCCCGTCCGCCGCGCATACCCCCTACATCCGGGCAAACTTCGTGGCCTCGGTCGATGGGGCCGCCGAGGTGGGCGGCCGCTCGGGCCCCCTGGGCGGGGAAGCCGACCTGCGGGTCTTCCGGTTGCTGCGCTGGCTCAGCGACGTGGTGCTGGTCGGTGCCGGCACTGCCCGGACGGAGAACTACGGGCCGGTGGTCATCCCGCCCGAACGGAGGGAGCGGCGCGTCGCCGCGGGGCTCGCGGCGGTGCCCCCGATCGCGGTCGTGACCGCGACGGCGGGCTTCGACCCGGGTGCCCGGCTGTTCCGCGGGGAGATCCGACCGGTGCTACTGACCTGCGAGACCGCGCCCCTCGATCGGCGCCGGCGGCTGGCGGCGGTCGCCGACATCGCGATCTGCGGCGGCAGCGCCGTTGAACCCGACCTCGCCGTCCGGGCCCTGGCGGAACGGGGAATGACCCGCATCCTCACCGAGGGCGGTCCGCTGCTGCACTCCCAGCTCGCCGCGGCGGGTCTCCTCGACGAGCTGTGCCTGACGATCGCCCCGGTACTGGCCGGACCGGGCCGACTCGGGATCATGAAAGGCGAGCCGTGGCCGGCACCGGCCGCGCTCACCCTGACCCAGATCCTCGCCGAGGACGACGTCCTGTTCCTGCGTTACCGGCGCTGAACCGGCGTTACCGGCGCTGAACCGGCACCGGCGTCATCCACAGGCGGCCGAACCGGCACCGGCGTCATCCACAGTCGCGTCGCCGCGCGGGCGCGGGCGGGCGGGCCGCTGTTAGCGTCGCCACCGGTAAACCTGATCACGATCTGGGTGGTGTGCGCATGACGGTGCCCGAGGGACGTCGCGCGACGGTGGCCGTCGCCCTGACCCAAGCCCGGCGTGCCCGGCTGGACGTAGCCGCCGCGCTGGAGCGGATCTCGGCGGTCGGTGCCGAGGCCTGGGAGGGTCGTCAGGCCGAGGTCTGGCAACGCCGGATGCGGCGGCTCGCGGCGGAGGCGGCCATGGCCCTCGATCGGTGCGTGCAGGCCTGCGAGACAGCGTTGCAGGTCCGCGAGACAGCGTTCGCCCCGGCGGGCCCCGGCGGGCCGCGGAAGGTCGGCTGACGCGCATGCCCGGACCAAGCGACCGGGTGCTCGTCGACCCCGACCGGATGCGTGTGCTGGTGTCCAGCGTGGCCGAGGCCGGGGATCTGCTGCGCTCCTGGTCCCGCTCCCTCGTCGCGGCGTTGACGGATGCCGGGTTGCCGCCCACCCCGGCGGAACGGCTCGGCGCGCTGGAGGACGAAGTCAAGGCCGAGGTCACCATGCTGCGGCGCCGGCTGCGTCTCGCCGAGGGTGTCGACGACGGGATCGGCATCACGATCAGGCCGACATCCGCCCCGCTTCGGCGGCCGGTGCACCGCGAGGCGCCGGGCATTCCTGGTACCTCCGAGGCGCCCCGCACCTCCGAGCAGGCCGTGGCCGCCGGACGGGCGTTGGCGCACTCGCTGCGGGGGGACGAGCCGGACCGGCACGGATCAGGCCGGCACGGAACGGGCCGGGGCGGAACGGGCGGAAACGCCTCAGGCATGGTCACCCCGCGTGACGCGCTGACCGTGCTGCGGTCCCGGATGAACGATCCGGACTTCGTCCTGGGCTTTCACGACGCGCTGGGACCCGACGGGCTCGCGCGGCTGCTCTACCGGGTGGAGGGACTGTCGCGGGGGCCGATGGTCCACCGTCCACCCGAACCGCTCGGCTTCGACCGGCGGGAGGCCGAACGGATCCTCGGCGCCACCCTGGCCTCCTACAGCCACCGGCGAACTCTCGACGCCGCCTGGCTCGGTCGGTTCAACACCGCCGGGAGGACCGACACGGCCGAGACGGTCCTACTGACCCCCCTGCTCGCCTCGGCCCGCCTCGACAGTGCGCTGCTAGACCGGCTGGGCCGGATGGCCTTCGGACCGGGTGACCGACCGGGTAACGGACCAGGTGACGCCGCGGTCGCCCCGTCGGCGCCGCACGACGTCGGCCTGCTCGCCCCCGCCGCGGCCGGGCCCACGAGCCGGGGCCGACCGACCGTCACCGACTACCAGGGGGTGCTGCTGGACGCCATCGCCGCGACCCCGGCGCTGGCCGCCCGGTTCGCGGCGGACCACATCGACACCATCCTGCGCGGCGCGGCCGTGCTCGCCCTTCCGCTGCCGGTGGATCTCGCGACGGCCCGATCCCTGGAAGATGCCTGGATCCGGCTGGTGGCCGCGGCGGGAAGCCAGGAGAGCCGCCGTGCCGATCCGCGGGCCTCGGCCTCGTTCGTCTCCCGGCTGGCCGGGGCCGTCCAGGCGACCGGTGACCGGCCATTGCTCCTCCGGCTGCGGGCGGCCCTCGTCCCGGCGCTACGGACCTATCGGGACGAGCTCTACGACGCCGTCACCGCCGTGGTCCCCGGTCCCACGGTGGACCCGCAGGCCGGGGCCGCGGCGGCGCAGTCCGCCCTGGTCGAGCTGATCCCGCTCGAGGCGTGGGAGTCGCTGTTGCGGGAGTGCCTGCGCGGCGGGGCGCTGGCCGGTCTGCTCGCCCAGGATGTCACGACCTACGGTCTTCGTCTCGACGACCAGGTGGCCGCCTCGGTCCAGGGCTGGAAAACGGCCCCCGGCGGGTATTCGTCGAGCCCCCTGGCATTGGGCTACCTGCGGGTCGAACGCGCGCAGGCGTTCTTCGCCGGCGCCCTCGCCGATGCGACCGAGGCGGTGCTGCGCGAGCATGCCGACGCGGTCGGCGCCCACCGCCGGCAGCAGGCGGTGCTGCTCGACGTGCTCGGGGAGGTGGGCAAGTCCATCGATCCGACGAACCCACCGGGCACCTTCGTCCATCTGGGCGTCGGGGTCACCGTGGAGATGATCGAGGCCTGGATCCGGGCCCGTTACAGCGACCTGCCGACCACCCGCCCCGCCCAGGTCGTCGCGGACCTGCGAGACGCCTCCCGGGTCCTGCCCGGCTGGGCGGCGGCCTACGAGACCAGCGCCCGCCGGCTCTGGGCCCGCCGGGATCGTGACCCGCTCCGGCCGATCGCGGTGGCCCCCGCCGGCGGGCCGTGCCGCGTCTACACCGGCGATCCGAGGGCCGACGGGTTCATCACCTCGCCGGCGGAGAACTTCCTCGACGCCTCGGGGAATCCGCGTCCGTCCGCGCGGATGACGCCGACCCAGCGGCGTGCCTATGCCGCCTGGCTCGCGAGCCCGGCGATGGTCGCGAACAACGACCGCATCTCGTTCCTCGACGGCCGGGCCGGCAGCCGGGGATCCTCCCTGCCACCGGACTGGGGGCGGCGGCCGGGCTGACCCGGCCCCCGGCTCTCCCCGTCGCCACCGGCTAGATGATCATCCCGGCGCCGAGAGTGGTCCCGGTCGACTCGTCGATGAGCAGCACGCTGCCGGTGTTCCGGTTGCGGCGGTACAGGTCGTAGCACAGCGGGGACGTCGTCCGCAGGGCGATCCGGCCGATGTCGTTCAGACCCAGCGTCTCGACGGTCTCGTCGCGGTGCAGGGTGTCGATGTCGACGCGGTAGCAGATGTCGGTGACCATCGCCCGTACCGAACGGGTGGTGTGCTTGATCCCGATCCGGGCCCGGCGGCGCAGCGGGGCGTCGACCATCCAGGAGACCATCAGGTTGAGTTCCTGGCCGACGGTCGGCTGGTTCATCGGCCGGGCGATCATGTCGCCCCGGGAGACGTCCAGATCGTCCTCGAGCCGGATGGTCACCGACATCGGCGGGAAGGCCTCGTCAACCGGGCCGTCGAACGTGTCGATGCCGACGATCCGCGTGGTCAGCCCGGAGGGCAGGACGACGACCTCGTCGCCGGGCTTGAGCACCCCGCCGGCGACCTGACCGGCGTACCCGCGGTAGTCGTGCAGGTCGTCGTTCCGCGGCCGGACCACCCACTGCACCGGGAAGCGCACATCGATGAGGTTGCGGTCGGAGGCGATGTGGAGCTCCTCCAGGTGGTGCAGCAGCGAGCTGCCCCCGTACCAGGGAGTGCTCGGCGACCGGGAGACCACGTTGTCCCCGCCCAGCGCGGAGATCGGGATCGTCGTGACGTCGACGATCTCCAGTTTCGCCGCGAAGTGCCGGAACTCCTCCTTGATCTTCTCGAAGACGTCCCGATCGAAGTCGACGAGGTCCATCTTGTTCACACAGAGCACCAGATGGGGCACGCGCAGCAAGGACGTCAGGAAGGCGTGCCGGCGGGTCTGCTCGACGACCCCCTTGCGCGCGTCGACGAGCAGCAGCGCGAGGTCGGCGGTGGACGCGCCGGTGACCATGTTGCGGGTGTACTGCACGTGCCCGGGGGTGTCAGCGAGGATGAACGACCGCCGGGGCGTGGCGAAGTAACGGTACGCGACGTCGATCGTGATGCCCTGCTCCCGCTCGGCCCGCAGACCATCGGTGAGCAGCGCGAGGTCGACGTAGCCGTCGCCGCGCTCCCGACTGGTCCGCTCGACCGCGGCGAGCTGGTCGGAGAACAGCGACTTCGTGTCGTAGAGGAGCCGCCCGATCAGGGTCGACTTCCCGTCGTCGACGGACCCCGCCGTCGCGACCCGCAGCAACTCGGCCATCAGAAGTACCCCTCCCGCTTACGGTCCTCCATCGCCGCCTCGCTGACCCGGTCGTCAGCCCGGGTCGCGCCGCGTTCGGTGAGCCGGGTGGTGGCCACCTCGGCGATGACCTCCTCGACGGTCGCCGCGGTTGACTCGACCGCTCCGGTGCAGGTGATGTCGCCCACCGTGCGATAGCGCACCTGCCGGGGCGCCGCCGTCTCACCGGCCAGGGGGCGGGTCAGCGGCGTGACCGCCAGCAGCATGCCGTCACGCTCGAACACGTCCCGGCGATGCGCGTAGTAGATGGAGGGGATCTCCAGCCGTTCCTGGGCGATGTACCGCCAGATGTCGAGCTCGGTCCAGTTCGACAGCGGGAACACCCGGATGTGCTCACCGGGGCGGTGCCGGCCGTTGTAGAGCGACCACAGCTCGGGGCGCTGGTTCTTGGGGTCCCACTGGCCGAACTCGTCCCGGAAGGAGTAAACTCGCTCTTTGGCCCGCGCCTTCTCCTCGTCCCGGCGCGCGCCGCCGAACACCGCGTCGAACTTGTTGTCGGCGATGGCGTCGAGCAGCACCGGTGTCTGTAGCTGGTTACGCGAGGCTCCCGGACGGGTGTCTTCGGTGAGCACGCCCTCGTCAATGGCGGCCTGGACGGAACCGACCACCAGGCGGGCGGCGAGCTCCGCCGCCCGCCTGTCCCGAAACTCGAGGACCTCGTCGAAGTTGTGCCCGGTGTCGATGTGCAGCAGGGGGAACGGCAGCTTCGCGGGCCAGAAGGCCTTCTGCGCGACCCGGAGCATGACGATCGAGTCCTTCCCGCCGCTGAACAGCAGGGCGGGACGCTCGAACTCCGCGGCCACCTCGCGGAAGATGTGGACGGCCTCGGCCTCAAGCATCTGCAGCTGGGTGAGCTCGTAACCCATCACCGGCACGCGAAACCCCCCGTCGAGGCGATGTGTCCCACCAAAGTAGCGGACACGGCGGCCCTGCCGGCGGTTTCGGCGGCATTACGCCCCTCACGGTGGACCCACATCCACGACCGACGCCATCCAGAACAACCATGGATCGACAATCGCCACCCTCCGCGGCCGCTCCGAGCGCACTCCGCAGGCACGCGCCTCAACCGCCGGAGCCCCCCGCGGCGCCGATCGCCCGGAGAACCTCCGATGCCCAGCTCGCAGCACAGATGACCAGGTCGGGCAACAGCGGGTCGGGCTGGTTGTACCGCAGCGGCGAGCCGTCCAGCCGGCTGGTGTGCAGCCCCGCCGACCGCGCGACCGCCACCGGGGCGGCGGAGTCCCACTCGTACTGGCCGCCGGCGTGCAGGTAGATCTCGGCTTCCCCGCGGATGACGGCGCCGGCCTTCGCACCGGCCGAACCCATCGGGACGATGGTGGCGCCCAGTGCCTCCGCGACCTCCGTGACCAGCTGTGGGGCCCGGGTCCGGCTGACCACGATCCGTGGCGGACGCGCCCCGGCCAGCTGCGGCGGCAGCCCGCCCGCGCTGGACAGCGTCAACCCGAGCGCCGGCAGCGCCACCGCGCCCGAGACGAGCTCGCCGGCCTGCCAGAGCGCGACATGCACCGCCCAGTCCGACCTGCCGGGTTCGGCGAACTCGCGGGTGCCGTCCAGGGGGTCGACGATCCAGACCCGCTCCGCGGACAGCCGCGCGACGTCGTCAACGCCCTCCTCGGACAGCACAGCGTCCCGCGGGCGGTGCCGCGCCAACGCCCGGGTCAGGAGCTGATGCGAACGCGCGTCCCCGGCGTCACGCAGGGTCGCGGGTTCGGCGAACCCGACCTCCTCCCTGATCCGCAACAGCAGTTTGCCGGCGTCCGTGGCCAACCGTCGGGCCAGGACGTCGTCATCGAGTTCGTCGGTCGCGATGTCGACCGGCACGGTGGACGGCGGGCGGGTGTCATCGGTGTTCATTGGGATGGAGTCTGTCACCAGCTACCGTCGCAAGTGTGAGTACCACCTCCCATCCCGCCCCCGATCCTGATCACCACCCCAGGTCCGGTGCCAACGGTGCCGCCGGTGTGACCGGCGGATCTGGCAAGTCCGGCGGGTCCGGACCAACCCCCGTCCTGGCGACGCCGGCCCGGGGCGCGGAGCTGACGGCCGCGTCGGTCGCCTGGCCGTCGCTGACCCTGCGCCCGACCCAGCTCGCCGAGCTGGAACTGCTGCTGCTCGGTGCCTTCGGGTCGGAACCCGGTTATCCCGAGGACCCCGAGATCAACGGCGTGCCGGTGCCGACCCTCGTCGTCGGCGCGGCCGAGGCCGAGGCACTGACACCGAGTTCCACGGCGGCCCTGCGGGACACCGAGGGAGTGATGATCGCGGCGCTGCACCTCCGAACGACCATTCCCCTGCCGGACCAGCCGGGGGGGCCGGACGGACCCCGGGTCCGGCTAGTCGGCACGGTCGAGGGCATCCGGCTGCCCCACCACCCCGATCATCCCGGCCTGCGGCTCACCCCGGCCCAGGTCCGGGCCGAGCTGCTCGCCCGAGGCTGGATCAGCCTCGAGGCGGGTTCCGGCGCGTGCTGGGCGGTGTGGGCGGACGGCCTGCTCCACACGGCGGACGTGGGCCGGATCCGGGCGCTGACCCGGCAGGGCAAACGGTGTGTCGTCCTCGCCCCGGTGGGTGGCGCCGATCCCGCGGACGCCGAGCATCACCTGCGGGTCCGTTGCCTGCTCGCCGCTCTCAAGGCGGTTGACGCCCCGTTGCGGGCCGCCGAGGCGACGCTCTCCTCGGAGGCGCTCGCCGCCGACGCGATCAGCCCGCCGGGTGTTGCCGGCCGGCGGTCGGAACCGCCGCCAGACCCCTACCGGCGGCCGAAAGCCGGCGAGGCGGGAACGCCGGAGCACCGCAGCCTGCTGGTCCTCGTTCCGGTCATCCCGTCGGAGGCGCTGGCCACCCCCCGCGAACCGGGCATGAGCGCGACGGTCCTGAAAACATCCGCGAAACCGAGCGACGCGGCGGCAGGGGTACCGGGCCCGGCCACGGCCGTGACGCCCGCCCCCCCAGCGCCGACGGACCTGGCGGACATCGCGTGGGCGGCGGCGGGCGCGGCCTGGACAGGCGTGGAGACGGCGGCGAGCTCCGCCGACGAACTGGCGAAACTCGCCGCCCAGCGGGCGCATCTGGCCAGCTTCTACGGCCTGACCGGCAGCCTCATCGGGCCGGCGATCGGGGCACCCGGGCGGATGGAGCTGGCCTCGCTGCTCGACGCTGGCAACCCGATACCGGCCGAACTGACCCCGCCGACGGTGGCCGCGGAGCTCTCCCGCGCCATCCCACCACGTTCGAAGCGGGGCCTGACCGTGTTTCTCACCGGGCTGTCCGGCTCCGGGAAGTCGACGCTGGCCGGCCTGCTCGTCTGTCGACTGCTGGAATACGGCGGACGCCGGCTCACTTTGCTCGACGGGGACGTCGTGCGGACCCACCTGTCCCAGGGACTGGGATTCTCCCGCGCCGACCGCGATATCAACGTCCGACGGATCGGCTTCGTCGCGGCCCAGGTCGCGGGAGCCGGAGGCACCGCGGTGTGCGCGCCGATCGCGCCGTACGCCGACGTGCGCGCCCAGGTCCGGGGGATGGTCCGGGCCGCAGGCGGCGGATTCGTGCTGGTACACGTGTCCACACCGCTGGAGGTGTGCGAGGCGCGGGACCGCAAGGGGCTCTATGCCAAGGCGCGCGCAGGCGTCCTGCCCGCCTTCACCGGCGTGTCCGATCCGTACGAGACGCCGACCGACGCCGACGTCACGGTGAACACCGCGGAGCTCTCCGCCGAGGACGCCGTGGACCGGATCATCGACCACCTACGCCACGCCGGCTGGCTGACTAGCTGATCATGCGGGCCCCCTAATACGCCCCCTCGCGACGCAGCACGGCGAACACGGTGCGCCAGAGGATGACGAAGTCCATCGCCAGTGACCAGTTCTCGACGTAGCGCAGGTCGAGACGGACCGACTCGTCCCATTCGAGGTCCGACCGGCCGCTGATCTGCCACAGGCCGGTCAGCCCCGGCTTCACCATCAGCCGGCGGTGCACGTCGTCCTCGTAGCGGGCGACCTCCGACGGCAGCGGCGGACGCGGCCCCACCAGCGACATCGTGCCG